>NZ_FR892572.1:62317-68012 GCF_000436015.1 Prevotella sp. CAG:592
AGCACGTGGCCGCCGTCGAGTGCCGGTATCGGCAGTATGTTCATGAATGCGAGGATGATGCTGAGGAATGCCGTCATTCTCCAGAACAGCATCCAGTCCCAAACCGGTGGGAAGAGACTTCCGATGGCGCCGAATCCGCCGAGCGACTTCGCGCCGTCTGCCGTGAACACGTATTTCATGTCGTCTACATATCCGCGCAACACACCGATACCATATTTGATTCCTGCCGGGAAACTCTCGAGGAATCCATATTCCGTCGTCACCGGCTTGTAGTATGTCATGAGACTCGTCTTGCCCACTCCCAACTGCAACTCCGGCGACAACACCACCTTTGCGGTGTCGAGCTGTCCTGTTGCCTTGCTCTTATACACGAGAGTAGTGGTGCGCACCTTCAGCGAGTCTTTCGTAGTCTTTGCCGTAGCCGTCATCACGTCGGTCATCACTCCTATCTGGTCGTCGAAATCGCACCATGAGTTCACCGGCGCTCCGTTGAACGCCACAATCCTGTCGCCCTTCCTGATGCCTGTCTTGGCGGCTGCCATGTCTGGCATCACGCTGTCTACCTCGGCTGGTATGATCGGTCGCATGAAGGCCGGTTCTGACTTCAGCATCTTCAGCAGGCTCATGTCTTCGGGCAGGGTGATGGTGACGAGCTTTCCTTTTCTCTTCACCGTAACGGTCTTGGCATCAGCAATGTTGCGGAAAAGGTCAACATCAAACTTCTTGAATTCCTTCTGGTCGGTGCCTACGGGCACGTCGCCGTCCTGGAATCCTATTGCCTTTGCCTCGGTGTTGAATTTCATACCCATCGTCATGTCCTGAACAGGCATGTATGAATCTCCCCAATAGAAGAGCACCATACTGTAGATAAACAGGGCGAGCAGGAAGTTGACGAGCACTCCGCCAATCATTATCAGCAGTCGCTGCCATGCCGGTTTGGAACGGAACTCCCATGGTTGTGCGGGCTGTTTCATCTGTTCCGTGTCAAACGATTCGTCTATCATTCCCGAAATCTTGCAGTATCCACCCAGCGGCAGCCATCCCACGCCGTATGTCGTGTCGCTCTTCTTCGGCTTGAATTCGAAGAGGTGGAACCAGGGGTCGAAGAAAAGGTAGAACTTCTCTACGCGCACACCGAAAAGTTTTGAGAAAAAGAAGTGTCCGCCCTCATGCAGCAGGACAAGGATAGAGATTGCGAGCATGAACTGCAGCAATCTGATTAAAAATATTTCCATCTTGTTTTGTTGATATTCTTGGGTTGTTATTCTTGAGTTGATGCGCCGTCATTCCGAAACGAACTGGAGTAAAACGGCTTCCACACTTTCTTTCTATATATATAATAATGTAAAGGACGATGTCTCTTTGCCGTTTCCGTCATGCTCCCATCAGCTCCGTTGCCACTCGTCTTGCCTCGGCGTCGGTAGCGATGTAGGTGTCGTACGACGGGTTGGCATCAAACGCCACCCTTGCCATGGTCTCTTCTATGATGCGCGGCATGTCGAGGAAACCGCATTTGTCGTCAAGGAATCCGCGGTTCACTATCTCGTTGGCGGCATTCAGTATGCAAGGCATGTTGCCGCCTTTGCGCATCGCCTCATAGGCAAGCGCCAGACAGCGGAATTTCTCCATATCAGGTTCGAAGAACTCCAGCGGATGCTCAAAGAGATTCAGTCTGTCGCCGTTGAGATGCAGCCTGTCGGGATAGGAGAAGGCATACTGTATCGGCAGACGCATGTCGGGCACTCCGAGCTGTGCTTTCACAGCCCCGTCGACAAACTGCACCGCACTATGTACTATCGACTGCGGATGCACGAGCACCTGAATCTTGTCTACGTCCACTCCGAAGAGCCACTTTGCCTCTATCACCTCGAAGCCCTTGTTCATCATCGAGGCGCTGTCGATGGTGATCTTCGCCCCCATCTCCCATGTGGGATGGTGCAGGGCGTCTGCCTTCGTCACCTTGGCGAGCTGCTCCTTTGAGAATGTGCGGAACGGTCCGCCGGATGCCGTGAGTAGGATCTTCTCTATTTCGTTGTCGCCCTCGCCCACGATGCTCTGGAATATCGCCGAATGCTCACTGTCCACCGGGAGTATCGGCGAGTGGTTCTCTGCCGCAAGCCTGCATATCAGTTCGCCGGCCACCACGAGCGTCTCTTTGTTGGCGAGACATATCTTCTTGTGTGCCTTTATCGCACTGATGGTAGGGCTCAGTCCGGCGAATCCCACCATCGCCGTGAGCACCATATCTATCGGACCGGCTGTCACGATGTCGTCGATTGCCTGTCTGCCGGCATATACATTGATGTCGGGACAGTCGGCGAGCAGCGACTTCAGTTCCTCGTAGTGTGCCTCGTTGGCTATCACCACGGCGGCAGGATTGAACCTGCGTGCCTGTTCAGCCAGTTCCCTCACCCTGTTGTTTGCCGTGAGGCAATACACCTCGTATAGGTCGGAGTGTTCTTCTATCACCTCCAGTGCCTGCGTACCTATTGATCCTGTTGAGCCGAGTATGGCTATTTGCTTTTTCATATCAGTTGTTGTCGTTGATGTCGATAAGACCTTCCGGAAGTTTTGCCCTGAGCAGCTTCTTCCCGGCGTCCACCTCCACTATGATGTCTTCGCTTGCCGGGATGAGCGCGATGTCGCCGCCGGCGGTCTCAACCTCGAGCAGCACGTTGATGGTGCTCTCGTCGATGCCCACCACTTTGCCTACTATGGTTCCGCCCATATTGTCGTCGGCAAGGCTGAATCCCTTCAGCTCGTCCCAGGTCAGTTCGTCGTCGCCCCGGTCGGAGAGATGTTTGGGGAAATACACCTCGCTGCCCACTATCTCGCTGGCTTCCTCCTTGGTGTCGATGTCCTCAAACTTCACGAGTGCCGTCTCGCCCGACTTGAATCTCCACTCCTCCATATAGAATGGCACGAGGATGCCGTCGATAAGGAGCACGAGATAGTCGGCGTCGACACGGTCGAACACATCGTCGTCGAAGAAGAGCGTCAGCTCTCCCTTCACTCCGTGCGGCTTGCCAATCTTGCCAATCTTATATACCTCTTCCTGTCTTATCATCAGTTTTTCACACGCTTAATGTTGGCGCCGAGAGCATTGAGGCGTGCCTCTATGTCCTCATAGCCACGGTCTATCTGGGCTATATTATCGATTCTCGACGTGCCGTTGGCGCTGAGAGCCGCTATGAGCAGCGCTATGCCGGCGCGTATGTCCGGGCTGGTCATCCTGCCGGCTTTCAGTCTCACCTTGTGGTCGTGGCCTATCACCACGGCGCGGTGTGGGTCGCAGAGTATTATCTGTGCGCCCATGTCTATCAGCTTGTCAACGAAGAACAGTCGGCTCTCGAACATCTTCTGATGCACGAGCACGCTGCCTCTCGCCTGTGTAGCCACCACGAGCAACACGGAGATGAGGTCTGGAGTGAGTCCGGGCCAAGGGGCATCGGCAAGCGTCATTATCGATCCGTCGATAAACGAATCCACCTGATAGTGAGGCACATGCGGTATGTAGAGGTCGTCGCCCTCTATCAATATCTTCACTCCCAGGCGGCGGAAGGCATCTGGTATGATACCGAGATTCTCCACCGACACGTTCTTTATCCTCAGTCCGTTGCCCACCATCGCCGCCATGCCGATAAAGGAGCCCACCTCTATCATGTCGGGCAATATGGTGTGGTCGGCGCCATGCAGCTTGTCCACTCCCTCTATGGTGAGCAGGTTTGACGCTATGCCGCTGATTTTCGCTCCCATGGCATTGAGCATCTTGCACAGCTGCTGGATGTATGGTTCGCAGGCGGCGTTGTATATCGTCGTGGTGCCCTTGGCGAGCACGGCAGCCATCACGATGTTTGCCGTTCCCGTCACCGAAGCCTCATCAAGAAGCATATAGGTACCCTTGAGTCTGCTTGCCTTTATCTCGAAGGTGTTGCTGCCCTCGCTGTGAACGAACTTGGCTCCCAGATTCTTGAATCCCAGGAAGTGGGTGTCGAGCCGGCGTCTGCCTATCTTGTCGCCTCCGGGCTTTGCCACCACTGCCTTGCCGAAGCGTGCGAGCAGCGGACCGATCATCAGCACGCTGCCACGGAGCGACGAGCATTTCTTCACGAACTCCTCGCTGCCGAGATAGTCGAGATTTATGTCTTTCGATTCAAAAGTGTATTCGTTCTTGCCTATGCGCTCCACGCTCACGCCGATGTCTTTCAGCAGGAGAATCAGGTTGTTCACGTCCAGAATGTCCGGCACGTTTCTCATCACCACCTTCTCCTCTGTCAGGAGAGTGGCGCATATCACTTCGAGGGCCTCGTTCTTGGCTCCCTGCGGCGTAATCGTTCCGCTCAGCGGATGCCCGCCTTCTATGATGAAAGATTCCATAGTGGGTAGGTTAGTGGTTTTGTCTTCTTCGCTTTCCTTTCAACCCGCCGCCGCTCTTCTGTTGCGGCTGCGGCAGGTTGAAGCGGGCGTTCTGCAGTTCTCTCGGGTCGAGCTGGATTATTCCGTCGGTGAAGCGGGCGATGTCGTCTACCACCTTGTCATAATTGTTGGCGCCGTGGCTCCACTGTCCGAGGTTGCGCTTCATCTGCTCTGCGGTGAGCCTTGCCAGTTCGTCGCGCTCCTTTCCCGGCTCCATCTTCTTGAGCAGTTCGAAGCTCTCGAAAAGCAGGTGGCCATAGTGTCTCACCTTGATTTTCGTCATCGGATAAGCCAGCGGTTTCGGCTTCTCTGATATTTCCTTCGCCTTGCTCACGTCGTATGGATAGTCGATGTCGAGTTTGAAGTCGCTGATGATGGCGAGATGGTCCCAGAGCTTGCATTTGTAGTCGGCATTGTTGCGGTTCTGAGGCAACATGCGCTCCATCACTCTCACAATCGTCTCGGCACATCTCTGGCGCTCCTCCTTGGTGGGCAGATTCACGGCGATGTCTACCATCTGCTGCACCTCCCTTCCGTATTCCGGCAGGATGAGCTTTTCTCTCTCGGTATTGTAATCCAGTCCTTTTATATTCATCTTCTGTAAGTTATCTTGTTTTTCCTTAGAGGAGCTTGCGCGGTGTCTTCGCCACGAAGTCCTTCAGATAGAACGGCACGAAATATGCCACGTCTTCATATCTCTCCTCTGCTATCCTCTTCTCTGCCAGCGGGTACATGAATTTCGACAGAGGTTCGATATCCTTTATAAGGTGGGCATTGGGATGGTTTATGGTCTCCATGCATTTCTCTGCTCCGTTGCCGAAGAAATACACGGGCTCCTTGTCGAGGAATTCCCTGTAGGTGTCGGCGTCTACGACGTCGGCCTGTACCTTCCTGACTTCCTGCAGACGGCGGTTGTACACGGCGGCATACACCTCCATACGCCTTGCGTCGATCATCGGACAGAGCAGTGCGTCCTCCTCTATCTCATGATGCAGCAACACGGGCACCGCCATCAGTTCGAGCGTCGGTACGGCAATGAGCTTCACTCCCCTGCCGTAGCAGATGCCTTTTGCCATCGACACTCCGATGCGGAGGCCGGTGTAGGAACCGGGGCCGCAGCTCACGGCAACAGCATCAACGGGTATGGCATGACTGTCGGCGAACGACAGTCCCTCGTCTACGAATTCTCCAAGTTTTACGGCGTGGTTAGGTCCGGAATGGTCTTCTTTCGTAAAGATGTCGGCGCCGTCCTGACTCACTGTTAGAGAGCACACGTTTG
>NZ_FR892572.1:68032-72207 GCF_000436015.1 Prevotella sp. CAG:592
CACGTTTGTGCTCGTTTCAATATTGATAATGCACGACATATATAATAATGTATTCGAATAACAGTTTGCAAAGATAGTACAATTAGCTTGCAATTCAAAATAATTCATCTATTTTCACTTTTCACACTGTTCCGCACCTGTGTTCACCGCTACGAAATTGGGCACGGTGCTTGCCCAGTTGGGGCAACGTGCTTGCCCATGTTGGGCAACGTGCTTGCCCCGGTTGGGCACATTTGCAATCCTGTCCGTGCCCAATTCGGAAAAAATCACCGAAAACAGTCGCCGATTTGAACACACGACAATTTAGCCATCCACAAAAAACAGGATGACTAAAGATAATCTAAAGGGAACGACCCGAACCATCCAGACAATTACCAGACAGTTCGGGCCGTAAATAAAAAACTTAAATATCTATGATTCAACAACTTACACATTCAAGACCAGATGGTTGACGGTTTTTCGCATTTTTTTGTTTTTATGCAAAAATCAGTCATCAGGGCATGTCTGTAATCATCCTTGCGTCAGACTGCATCACCCTTCACCTCCTTAATCTGCCTGAGGAGTCGGTTCATGCGCTTGAGGTTCTGGTAATAGTTGATGAAACCGAAAGTGAAACCGATTATCACTCCTATTATGCCGCCCCATACCGAACCGCGCACCAGCTCTGACTCATAGCCCCTTGTGAGATAATAGAAGAAGAAGAATATCCACACGAGCAGCAACGGGATGGCATAGAGGAACCATTTCAGTTCGAAACGCTTGTATTTCACGATGCCCAGCGCCACCTCGGTGAGATTGCCAGAAATCATGTCGGCTGAAGCATAGCGCCTGAGCGAATACACCGAAGCCACGAGCGCCGAGAGGAGAAACAACACGGTGAACACCAAATACCATGTGGGCATTCCGATGAGCGGCAGCAGCACCACCTGCAGCGGAATAGCCACCACCTCGAGCACGATGGCGAAGATAAGGTCCTTGCGCACCTTGTTGTAGTCGCCCTTCATCGCCCGGCGCGCCATCTTCTCGTTTACTATCTGCTGGTCTTTGAGCATCGACTTGAGTTCACCGAACTGTGAGCGCATCTCGTCGAGTTCCATCAAAATATCTTTTTCCATTTATAGCCTCCTGAATAAGTTAATCGTTAGACATTTTTTTGAGCTGTTCACGAATACGCACCAGTCTCACCGACACGTTTGCCGTGGATATTCCGAGCATCTTGCCGATTTCATCATAACTGATGTTCTCGAGCCACAGCAACACGATGGCACGGTCGAACGGCTGCAGCTTGCTGATGCGCCTGTGGAGCATGCCAACCTGCGTAGTACGCTCGTCGGAGGGTTCAAAGGGGTCGACGTCCATCGTCAGCCTCACCGTGGGACGGCTTTTCTTCTTTCGTCCCATAGAGATGCAGGTGTTCAGAGCCACCCTGTAGACCCAGCCTCTCACATTGCCGTCGCGCTTCATCTGCGGCATGCCCTTCCAGAGATTTATCAGCGTCTCCTGATAGAGGTCTGCCACCTCGTCCCGGTCTTTGGAAAACATATAGCACACGGTGTAGATCGTGTCTTTGTTTTCTCGTGCCAGTTTCTCAAATTCATCTTTCCTTACATCCATCGCAATACTGTTTTATCGGAATATCTACTCTTAATACGCAGGAGTGGCGCGATTCACTACGCCTGGGGAGCATGTTTTTTCTTTTTTTCCCTTTTTTCTTATATGTCCAACTTTCAGAGAGGCCGTGTGTCGTCTCATCTGTTGCTGAATGTCTGTGTCGTCATAAGCCCCAACCGGCATAATCACCGATTGGGGCTATAATAGTCGCCGGTAGACCGTCGTTACAGATATTCCTCGCCGTGGTCCATCCTCACCTCGTTGATGTATTTGCGCACGAGGGCTGACGAGTCTTCTTTCTTGCAGACAAGGAGCACGTTGCCCTTCTCTGCCACGATATAACCGTCGAGACCGTTGAGCACCGCCACATGGTCGTCGGGCATCTTCACGATGTTGCCATGGCAGTTGTCGAGTTTCACCTTGTTGCCTATCACCACATTGTCGCCCATACACTTGCTCATCGTTTCATACATGGAATGCCAGGTGCCGAGGTCCGCCCAGCCGAAAGAGGCGTTCTTGACATACACATTGGTACCCTTTTCCAGCACGGCAGAGTCTACCGAGAGGTTGGGGTAAGCGGAATAGCGCTTGGCGATGTGTGCCTGTTCTGCCTCAAGGGAATATACCGACGCCGAATCGATGACGCTCAGCACTGGCGGAAACAGGGCTTTAAGGCTGTTGCGCAACGTGGAGCAGCGGGCAATGAAGAGTCCGGTGTTCCAATAGAACTCGCCGCTGTTCATGAACATCTCGGCAAATTCTCTCTCCGGCTTCTCCGTGTAGCTCTTCACCTTGTATATGCCGCTGGCATCGGCTTCACCTTCAAACTGTATGTATCCATATCCCGGCTCCGGACGTGTGGGTTTCACTCCTATGGCGAGCAGACCGTCATGGGCGCCCACCCAGTCGAGACCATCGCAGACATCACGCCTGAAGGCATCGGCATCCATCACCATCTGGTCTGCCGGCACCGTGACGATTCTTGCCTTCTCATTGCGGTGGAGGATACGGTAAGTGGCCCACTCCACACTGGGAGCGGTGTTGCGGCTGACGGGTTCGAGCAGCACATTCTCTTCGGGCAGCTCGGAAAGCTGCTCGCTCACGAAATGTCCATACTCCTCATTGGTTGCCACGAGGATATTCTCAGGAGCGATGATATTCTTCATCCTGTCGAAGGTCTGCTGCAGGAGCGTACGTCCGGTGGAGAAGAAGTCGAGGAATTGCTTCGGAGCGTTTTCGCGGCTTGCCGGCCAGAGCCTTCTGCCCTTTCCGCCGGCAAGTATCACGCAGTAGTTATCGTTGTTGTAATTCATATCGCATTAAATTCAATGAATGGGTTTTATCTTTATTACGCACTAAGTTACTCATTATTGTAGAGCCCCACAACATTTTATGTTTTTTTCTCTTTTATTCGAAGTGCTTAGTAATGTTCAAAAACAATTTGGACATTACTTAAAAAGAAAAATCCGCAAAAGTTTGCGTATTGCAACAAAATGTATTACCTTTGCACCGCATTTAAGCCCAGATGGCGGAATCGGTAGACGCGCTGGTCTCAAACACCAGTGGGGCAACCCGTGCCGGTTCGACCCCGGCTCTGGGTACTATAAACGGCTGTTAATCGTTTGATTTTCAGCCGTTTTTATTTTGTTGCCGAGCAAATTCCGAGCAAATAGCAACACAAACCCGGCTTTTGGGGCTTATATTCCCTTTTTTATAGGCTTCTATTTTCTTCCACAAAAAAAATGAAATGCCCCTTTTTTATATCGTGTGAAGTTTGTGTATTTTTCATTTGCTTGGCTAAAAAGTTAGCCAACCTTTTGTTTTTCGTTTTGTGCCGTTCCGCTTCTTTTTTATAGTGTGCAATATGTGGATTGCCGGGAAGTCCTTTTTTTATTGTTGTTACAATCGTTACTTTTAATAGGGATGCAATTGCATTGCATTTGCATTGCATTTGGAATGCAATTGCATACATACGCCGCCGGGCTTTCCCTAATAGTGTTTGTTTTATTTAATATACCTCACATAAACAAAAAAGCCCCATCCGGGCTTGGGTGTTTCACTATAAAACATATTTGAGGCAAATGAAATGCCCAAAATTAGTTAAATTCATTAACATTTGGGCTTTTCGTGTACATTTTCGTGTACACATTTTGTAAGTGATTGATTTTCAATAGGGTTTATAGAGTGATATGTACCATAACCCCCAAAGCATCAAATTTCCGCGCTTCCATCCTCATCCACATGGGTAATGATGGATTGGTTGAGGAACTTGCACACCTCATTTTGTAGGGCATCCAACGCCCCGTTAAATCCGCTTTCCATCATCTTAATAACATTCTCCTCATCATAGGTTTTCAATAGGGCATCATATACCATGCCATAAATGTTTCTTACTGCTTTAACGGCATCCACAAGTGCCGCCGTTTCTTTGCTAATTTGGTATTCCATAATTATTATTTTTATTGGTTTTACAATTTGGCTTTGCCCATCAAATAAAGAATGAAACAACGCCGTTACTTATATTTGTTTTCAAAAGTGACTTACCCTAAAAAAACTTGACACTT
>NZ_FR892573.1:0-700 GCF_000436015.1 Prevotella sp. CAG:592
AGTCACCATCGAAAACAATGTCGTCTCCATGGTATCGCCACCTCCAGTATTTTCCTTTATAAAATTAGCCGTCACGTTGGCGTCGGCAGCGATGGAACTGATGGTATATACATTGTCGGATGCCTCACCACCGGTTGCCGTCCAGTTGTCAAACACATATCCCGTGTTTGCATTGGCTGTGAATACAAGTTTTGTGCCCTCCTCAACCTGTGTTCCGGAGGTCACCACATTGCCGGCGCCATCCTTGATTTCCACTGTTCCGTTCACTGCCGTAGCAGTGACGGTGTATTTCTGCTTGTCGGCAGAAGAGTTGGAATTAACCTTGATATTCGTCGCACTCGTCTTTATGCTTGTGCTGCCCACAGTAGCCTCGCAGTAATAGTTGCCTGTGGTTTGAGGAATGAACTGAGCCTCTGTGGCTCCCTTTACGGCAGCATCAGTATTGGCGTCATACCACTGGTATGTCGCATTGGCTGCACCCGTGCCACACACCTCCACTTTGGGAGCCGTAGCGCCCGACTGCGTCAGGTCGTAAGCTGGCTTCAGGTCATAAGAGAAGAGTATCTGAGCACTACCGTCCTGATTCTGATAAGCGCGCTCATATTCCGTTGCCGCCATGATGAAACCGCCAAGCACCTTGCCCTCGGTGAGTCCCTCTGTTTTTTTCACCATCGGCACATCATAGCCCAGCAGATAATAT
>NZ_FR892573.1:778-5244 GCF_000436015.1 Prevotella sp. CAG:592
CCGTGCCGCCGCCGAGTCCTGCCGACCGGCAGCTGCCCCATATCTCCAGACTTCCGTCTTTCAGATATGTGTAGTTGTTCACCAGACATTCAAAAGCCTTCTTGGCATTCTCCTTGTATGTGGCGTCAATCAGTCCAAGACGCGCCGCCTTGAACAAAGCCGCAGAGAAGATTGCCGTGGCAGAGGTCTCGATATAGTTGGTAGCGCTCGCTGATTTGCCGTTGTAGCTGGTTGCCTTGAAAGAATCTGTTTTGTCGAGCAGCTGATACCATCCGCCGCTGCTTGCCTGACGCGCCACGATGCCAGCGGCGAGCTCTTGCAGATGGTTTCTCAGAGTGGTGTAGTTGGCGTCGGAAGTCCGTCCTGTCTTACCCATCGCTTCGAGGGCATCCACGAGGGCGAAGATATACCATGCGTTGGCGCGTCCCCAATAGGCTGCCGAATGAAAGGTGTATGGCTTCGTCGTGCCGTTCAGTCCTGCCCATGTGTCGGCATGCGAATTAGACGTTCCCGTTCCAGCATTCGCCTCAAAGGCGTGATACATCAGCTTGTCTTTAGAATTCCAGCACATGTTCCACACGATGTTGAGCTGCTTGAACACCATATTCCAATCCTTGTCAGCGCTGCCGAACACGTTTGAGCCGTCGCCATTGAAATTCACAATCTGAGCGAGCAGTGCCGAACCCATATATGCGCCGTCGAGCCACATCTGGTTGTTGTAGGCTGTCTTGTGAAACCATCCTCCCACTACTGCGTCGCTGGCGAGAGTGCCAGACTGGATGCTATTGTTCTTGTTGTGGGCTATAAGACCTTCCGTTGCCCTGCCGATAGCCGTTTGGGCATTCTTCTTGTCTGTATCCGTAGCATTCTTGTAGTTATAGATTCCGATGTAGAGCTTCACGGCGTTGAGGTCGTCGAGGCTGCCGCCACCGTTTGGCACGCTATTATAATAATCATCGCCATACTCCTTTACGCTGGCAAACCAAGGCTTCGACCAATCGAAATCCTGATAATAGTCGGCTGCCTCTATCATCGACTTTGCAACGAGACCCGGAACATAGTCCAGTTTATTCTTCGTGTCATTACGCTTAATCTCCACACTGGTTCCGTCGGCATCAAACTTCGCCAGACCGAATTTTGTGGTATTGGCATAAAAATCATGCGCCCTAGAGTTTATCGCCCACTGCGAATACCTCACCCCCGGATTGAACTTCACGCCGTCGCCGTCGCCCGCCGCCTTTGCCACCACTGTGGCGAAAAGCATAGCGAAGAGAGGGACGATACGCAGAATCCATCCAGACAGGGCATGTCCTTTCTGCGACACGGATATGCCGCAGCCAAAAGATTGCTCTTCTTTCTTCATAAACAGATAACTGAATTTTGTTTGTAAATTAATTTTTATATACCTCTTAGTAGTCTGAACGAGGAGTCTTCTCTTTCCTCATCAGTAAAATATCGAAATTGTCTTCGTACCAAATTGTGCTGGCAAAGGTAATGAAAAAAAATGACCAATCGAAATATATGATATTAAAAAACAAGGAATATATATCGGAATTGGGCAGATTTCGCATCTATTTTCCTACCCCAATCAGTCAATTACCGTTGAGGGATTCCAAGCCTGACCATTTGCCACAGTCAGGCTTCCAATTTCAGTAAAACAAGTAAAAAAAAGGGTAAGCTATTCCGCCACCACACGTATCGTCATCGTGGTGGAATCGAAGCGGATGCCGCGCTTGTCGATAAACCGCGACAGGGTGCCGTCGGCGGCGAGGGCGGCGGTAGGTCCGGTGATGAGCCGCTCATGAGTCATCACCCACAGGTCGTCGGCAATCTGCAGGGCCAGTTCGAGGTCGTGTGTGGAGAGGAGTATCGTCTTGCCGTTGTCATGACACAGCGAACGGAGCATCTGCAGAGTCTCCACCTTGCTGCCATAGTCGAGAAAAGCCGTAGGCTCGTCGAGAAACACCACGCTGGTCTGCTGCGCCAGCGCCTTCGCCGTCATCATCTTCTGTCGCTCACCGTCGCTCAGTGTGCCAGCCATGCGTCCGGCAAGATGCTCTATGCCCACCATACGCAGGCTCTCGCCCACTATGCGCCTGTCGTCGTCGCTGAGGCGTCCGAAGAATCCCGTGTACGGACTGCGTCCCATGGCAGCCATCTGAAACACGGTGAGGTTCTGCACCTGCGGCCGCTCCGTGAGCACCACTCCGATGAGCCTCGCCAGTTCCTGACGGGTGAACGAGTCAATCTCTCTCTCGCCGAGCATTATCTCTCCGCCGAGCTTAGGCTGGAAGGCGGAGATGGTGCGCAGCAGGGTGGACTTTCCCACTCCGTTGTCGCCAATAAGACAAGTGAGGCGACCGGGATGCAGGGCAGCTTCAATACCCTGCATCACCACTCGCCTGTTTGTCGTCTTGCCATATCCGATCGTGAGATCGGAAAGTCGCAATATGTCTTTCATTTCAATTCCTTTTCAGAATCAGTTGTTTCTGCAAGCAGTGCCTGCCCATTACTTCACGTCGCCCACCTTGATGAGATATTCGGCAATCTGAACGGCGTTCAGTGCGGCACCCTTGCGAATCTGGTCGCCGGTGAGCCACAGGGTGTTGCCATTGTCGTCGGCAAGATCCTTGCGCACACGGCCCACATACACATCGTCGTGGCCGGCACTCTCCAGAGGCATCGGATATACATAGTTCTGAGGGTCGTCTTCGAGGGTTACTCCCGGCGCTGCCTTCAGTGCCTCGCGGATTTCCTCCACGGTGAGCGGACGCTCGGTCTCGAACCACACGCTCTCTGAATGTGAGCGCAATGACGACACGCGCACACAGGTAGCACTCGTGCGTACATCGGAGTGCATTATCTTGCGTGTCTCGTTATACATTTTCATCTCCTCCTTGGTATAGTCGTTAGGAGTCATCTTGTCTATCTGCGGAATCACGTTATAGGCAAGCTGATGAGGGAATTTCTCCACGTGTGTGGTGCTGCCCGTCTCCAGAATGTCCCTGTATTGCTGCTCCAGCTCCGCCATGGCAGCCGCTCCTGCTCCCGAAGCGCTCTGGTATGAGGCGATGTGTATCTTCCTGATGTGGCTCAGCTTGTCGATGGGGTTCAGCACCACCACCATCATTATCGTGGTGCAGTTGGGGTTGGCGATAATGCCGCGCGGACGCTTCAGGGCATCCTCGGCATTCACTTCAGGCACAACCAGAGGCACGTCGTCGCACATGCGGAAGGCACTGGAATTGTCGATCATCACGCAACCGTATTTCGTTATGGTGCCGGCAAACTCTTCTGATGTGCTGCCGCCGGCCGAGGTGAAGGCGATGTCGATATCCTTGAAGTCATCGTTGTGCTGAAGAAGCTTCACCTCATATTCCTTGCCCTTGAAGGTGTATTTTCTGCCTGCCGAACGCTCAGAACCGAACAACACGAGGTCGTCCATAGGGAAATCTCTCTCAGCAAGGATACGCAGGAACTCCTGCCCCACGGCACCGCTTGCGCCTACTATTGCTACTTTCATATCTACTTTTTAATTTGATTTGTGTTTAATAATCGCACGTTTATCTTAATTATTATTGCAAAATTACAACTTTCGATGTACATCTCGCCAATTCTAACATTTTTTTTGCACCTTTGCATTAAATTTAGTGCATTATGATACCGGATACTTTCAATTACCTGCCTATTACAGACCCGACGATGATTTTCTTCGTCGTGCTCTTCATAATCCTCGCGGCACCTATCGTAATGGGGAAACTGCGCATTCCGCACATCGTGGGAATGGTGCTCGCAGGTGTGGTAGTGGGCAAATACGGTCTGAACATTCTGGAGCGCGACAGCAGCTTCGAACTGTTCGGGAAGGTGGGACTTTACTATATCATGTTTCTCGCCGGACTGGAGATGGACATCGAGGGACTGAAGAGCAACGGCAAGAAGGTGGCGCTGTTCGGACTGCTCACCTTCCTGCTGCCTTTCGCACTGACCTACTGGGCGAGCAGCTCGCTGCTCAACTATAACCCCACGGCAACGCTGCTCATCAGCAGCATCATGGCATCAAACACGCTCATCGCCTACCCTATCGTATGCAAATACGGACTGCAACGTCATGTCAGCGTGACACTGTGTGTGGGGGCTTCGATGATAGCCCTGACGCTGGCGCTGGTGGTGCTGGCAGCCATAGTGGGTTCGTTCGGCAGCGGCGCCGGAGTGGGATTCTGGTGCCTGTTCCTGCTGAAGATATTCCTGTTTGTGGCAGGCGGACTAATGCTGCTGCCGAGGATGGCACGATGGTTTCTGAGGCGGTATTCGGATGCCGTGGCGCAGTATATCTTCGTGATGGCGCTGATGTTCCTCAGTGCGGCGGTATCGGGGTTCATCGGACTGGAAGGGGTGTTCGGAGCGTTCTTCGCCGGACTGATCCTGAACCGCTACATACCCCACGTGTCGCCGCTGATGAACAGACT
>NZ_FR892573.1:5274-10970 GCF_000436015.1 Prevotella sp. CAG:592
AGTTCACGGGCAATGCGCTCTTCATACCATATTTCCTCATCGGAGTGGGAATGCTGATAAACGTGAGGGTGCTGTTCACTGGATGGCACACGGTTTTCGTGATATTCTGCATCATATTCTTCGGCACGCTCGGCAAAGGACTGGCGGCATACGTCATGAAGGGCGTGTTCAGGATGCCATGGTCTAACGGCAACATGATGTTCGGACTCACATCATCGCATGCCGCCGGATCTATCGCCATCGTGATGGTGGGAATGAAACTGCAGACCACACCTGGCGAATATCTCGTTGACTCCGACATGCTCAACGCCGTGGTGATAATGATTCTCTTCACGTGTGTCTTCGGATCGATGATGACCGACAACGCCTCGCAGAAGATAACGCTGACCGAGGGACTGGCGTCTGAAAGCGAAGGGAAGAACGACGACGAGAAGATTCTCGTGCCGCTGAGATCGGGCGGACAGATAGAGACGCTGATGAGCATGGCGCTCATGATGCACAACAACAAGCTGAACCGCGGACTGATAGGTCTCAACGTGGTGTATGACGACGAGGACAGCCAGAAATTCCAGGCGCTCGGAAAGCGCACACTGGAGGAAGCGGCGAAGATGGCAAGTGCCGTAGACGTGAGGATGCTCACGCAGAGCCGGCTCGCAACAAACATCACAAACGGCATCATACACGCCTTCAAGGAGTATGACGCATCGGAAATAATAATGGGACTGCACGAGAAGAAGACCGACGGCGACAAGTTCTGGGGGATATTCACACCAGACCTCGTGAACCAGCTGAACAGGCAGATTATACTATGCCGGTGCAACAGGCCGCTGAACACGCTGAGGAGGATTCTTGTGGCGGTGCCGTCGAGAGTGGAGTTCGAACAGGGTTTCTACCGCTGGATAGAGAGGCTGGCGAGACTGGCTGAAAACCTGAGCTGCCGGATAATATTCCACGGAAGGATAGAATCGACATCGCTCATCAATGAATATATACGCAACCAGCACCCGGGAGTGAGGGCAGAATATGTATTGATGGAACACTGGAAGGAATTCACACAGCTGGCGCAGCAGATGAGCAGCGACCACATGCTCGTGGTGATTTCGGCAAGACAGGGTACGGTGTCATACAAACCGGTGTTCGAACGGCTGCCGCTGGAGCTATACCGACACTACCACGAGCATAACCTGATGGTGGTGTTCCCCGACCAGAACGGACAGTCGCCAGAGGACATGACATTCACGGCACCACAGCATCACTCCGTTGACAGCGCTTACTCTTCGATAGTAAACTGGGTGATGAAGAAGATAGACAAATGACGCTCCGACGCATCATGACAAGCCACGGGAGGAAACGGAAGACAACAATAAACCGACAATATAACAGACAATGATCGACATAAAGAATATCACAAAGAGCTTCGGTTCACTGCAGGTGCTCAAGGGCATCGACCTGCATATAGACAAAGGAGAGGTGGTGAGCATCGTGGGACCGAGCGGTGCGGGAAAGTCCACACTGCTCCAGATAATCGGTACGCTCGACTCGCCTGACAGCGGGGAGATAATGATTGACGGAGTGGACGTGAGAAGACTGAACCAGAAGAAGCTCTCCGACTTCCGCAACAGAAACATCGGCTTCGTGTTCCAGTTTCATCAGCTGCTGCCTGAATTCACGGCGCTTGAGAATATCATGATTCCTGCCTTCATAGCGGGAATGTCGAAAAGCGAGGCTAAGAAACGTGGCATGGAACTGCTGGACTTCATGGGACTCGCCGACCGCGCCAAGCATAAGCCCAACGAACTGTCGGGCGGAGAGAAGCAGCGTGTGGCAGTGGCAAGGGCTCTGGTGAACAACCCGGCTGTGGTGCTCGCCGATGAACCGTCGGGAAGCCTCGACTCCAAGAACAAGGCGGAGCTGCATCAGCTCTTCTTCGACCTGCGCGACAAGACGGGACAGACTTTCATCATCGTGACCCACGACGAACAGCTGGCAAGCATCACCGACCGCACGATAAAGATGAGGGACGGTATGCTGGAGAAGGAAACGGAACCGAAGGCATCACAGGATGCTGAAGCTGACGCAGAAACGGAAATGCCGGCATCACAGAATTCAGGAACAGAAGTGAGAACGGATGCGGAAACGGGAAGCGAGTCAGGAAAGTAAACGAAAAAGAAGAAAAAGCGACAAACTATGAAAGGAATAAAATTAGGCGAAATGAACACCATGAAGGTGGTGAAGGAAGTGGACTTCGGCATGTATCTCGACGGTGGCGACGAGGGTGAAATCCTGTTGCCAACACGCTACGTGCCGGAGGGCTGCAAACCGGGCGACACTCTCGACGTGTTCGTATATCTCGACCAGGACGAGCGTCCCGTAGCCACCACGCTGACACCGAAGGCGATGGTGGGTGAGTTTGCTTACCTCGAAGTGGCTTGGACAAACCAGTTCGGAGCATTTCTCGACTGGGGACTGATGAAGGACCTCTTCTGCCCCTTCCGCGAACAGAAGATGAAGATGGTGAGGGGCAACTCGTATATCGTACACATACACCTCGACAAGGAGAGCTACCGCATCATGGCTTCGGCAAAGGTGGAGCGCTATCTCAGCGAGGAGACTCCCGACTACAGACACGGACAGGAGGTGGACCTGCTGGTATGGCAGAAGACGGATCTGGGATTCAAGGTGATTATAGACAACAAATACGGCGGACTGGTATACAAGGACCAGATATTCAAATATATCCACACCGGCGACCGCATGAAGGGATATATCGGCACCGTGCGTCCTGACGGCAAGATCGACGTTACGCTGCAGCCAACGGGAAAGAAGCTGTCGAGAGAATTTTCCGATGCCCTGCTCGACTACCTCAAGGAGAACAACGGCTACTGCAACCTTGGCGACAAGAGCAACGCAGAAGATATCTACGACCGCTTCCAGGTGAGCAAGAAGACTTTCAAGAAGGCTATAGGCGACCTGTATAAGCGCCATATCATAACGCTGGAAGAGGGCGGCATGGGTATCGTATTGGTGGAGAAATAGAGGGATAACCGACTGGAACGACACTACGATAAGGATTACCGCGAAATCCCCCCACAGCGTGGGGAACAACACCCCCTAATGTGGGGTTTCATTCCCCACGCTGTGGGGGAAAATCCGGACATATATTTCTGTCGGCGTAATTGTATGGATAATGGATTTAAAACGAAACGGCCATCAGGACATTCAATGTAGTATTTTTATCCCTAATGAACTAAAAAGCCTGGGATATCGCAAGCGGTGCGATTCCCAGGCTTCATTATTAATAGTCTTAAAGAAAAGTATGTACGTTGTCGATTAGAACTCTGCCGTCTTAGGTGTCCTTGGGAAAGGAATCACGTCGCGGATGTTCTGCATACCTGTGACGAAGAGGATGAGACGCTCGAAACCGAGTCCGAAACCACCGTGAGGACATGTTCCGTACTTACGTGTGTCGAGATACCACCACATATCCTTCATCGGGATATGGCGCTCATTGATTTCTGCCGTCAGCTTCTCAAGGCTCTCCTCACGTACGGAACCGCCGATAATCTCGCCGATCTGCGGGAAGAGAACGTCGGTGCCCTGAACGGTCTGGCCGCTCTTGCCGCCGAATCCAGACTCCTCATCGTCTATCTTCATATAGAATGCCTTGATAGCCTTAGGATAGTTTGTCATGATGACAGGCTTCTTGAAGTATTCCTCCACGAGGTAGCGCTCATGCTCAGAAGCGAGGTCGTCGCCCCACTCACATGGGAACTCGAACTTTCTGCCCTTGGCGATGGCGTCCTGCAGAATCTTGATACCCTCGGTGTATGGCAGACGTACGAAGTCTGACTCGAGAATGCCCTTCAGACGCTCGATGAGTCCCTTGTCTATCATCTTGTTGAGGAACTCCAGGTCGTCCTGACAATGCTCGAGAGCCCAGCGGATACAATATTTGATGAAGTCTTCCTCAAGGTCCATCAGGTCGGTGAGGTCGATGAATGCCACCTCCGGCTCCACCATCCAGAACTCTGCAAGGTGGCGTGGAGTGTTGGAATTCTCTGCACGGAAGGTAGGACCGAAGGTATAGATAGCGCCGAGAGCCGTAGCTCCAAGCTCACCCTCGAGCTGTCCGCTCACCGTAAGCGATGTCTGCTTTCCGAAGAAGTCGTCATCATACTTTATCTTGCCGTCCTCGTCCTTCTTCAGGTCGTAGAGGTTCTTTGTGGTAACCTGGAACATCTGTCCGGCTCCCTCGCAGTCGCTCGCCGTGATGATAGGAGAATGGAAATAGAAGAATCCATGCTCATGGAAATATGTGTGTATAGCCATCGCCATGTTATGACGGATGCGCATCACGGCGCCGAAAGTGTTGGTACGCAGACGCATGTGGGCATACTGACGCATATACTCGAAGCTCTGGCCCTTCTTCTGCATCGGATAGTCGCTGCCGCAAAGACCATACACCTCGAGGCTCTCACACTGGATCTCTAACGTCTGACCGGCACCCTGGCTCTCAACGAGAACACCGGTGGCGCTGATGCACGAACCTGTGGTGATCTGCTTGAGCATCTCGGCATCAAACTTTGATGGGTCTACTACAACCTGTATATTCTTTATCGTAGAACCGTCGTTAAGGGCGATGAAGTCTACAGCCTTGCTGCTGCGGTGTGTCCTAACCCAGCCTTTCACGTTGACCGTTGAACCGAAATCGGTGAGCTTCAACGCGTCAACAACTTTTGTTCTTTTCATATTGAGTTGATTTCTTGTTGTTTTGCTATTCTTTGTCACAGCTGCCTGATGTGACAATCCGCCGCTGTGAAGAAAAACTCAGAAAGCCCAGAGTTCTTCTCTGAGCCTTCCTTATAGTTGTATTCGATTATTCGAACGCTCCCATGCGCAGCATGTCAACCTCCTTCTCGGTGAGGAAGCGCCAGTCGCCACGACGCAGGTTCTTCTTTGTGAGTCCAGCAAACTGCACGCGGTCGAGCTTCACCACTCTATAGCCGAGGCTTTCGAAGATACGGCGCACGATACGGTTGCGGCCGCTATGGATCTCGATGCCCACCTGGCTCTTGTCTGTAGGATGAGCATACTCGATGGCGTCTGCATGCACCTCACCGTCGTCGAGAGTGATGCCCTCTGCAATCTGCTGCATGTCGTGGGCAGTGACGTTCTTGTCGAGGTATACGTGGTAGACCTTCTTCTTCAAGAACTTAGGATGTGTGAGCTTGCTGGCGAGGTCGCCGTCGTTGGTGAGCAGAAGCACACCGGTGGTGTTTCTGTCGAGGCGCCCTACAGGATAGATACGCTCAGGACAAACGTTCTTCACGAGGTCCATCACAGTCTTGCGCTGCTGTGGGTCGTCGCTTGTTGTAACATAGTCCTTTGGCTTGTTGAGGAGCACGTAGACCTTCTTCTCGAGAGACACGTTCTGGTCGTGGAACTTGATCTCGTCGCTGCGCTTCACCTTTGTACCGAGCTCTGTGACTACCTGTCCGTTGACGGTAACCACACCTGCCTGGATGAATGCGTCGGCCTCACGACGGCTGCAAACGCCGGCGTTGGCGAGGAACTTGTTCAGACGTACCGGTGCATCCGGGTCTACGTTGACTTCCTTATATTCTATTCTCTTCTTGAGACTGTACTTTGCATTTGGATCGTAGTCGGCTGTGCGAGGACGATAGCCACCCTGACGG
>NZ_FR892574.1:0-3013 GCF_000436015.1 Prevotella sp. CAG:592
CATTGTATTTCAATTGGCATCACTCATTTTATGAACTGCCATATGACTATAGTCAATACCTGTATTCCGAAATGGAACGATGCCGGGCTTTTGTAACGGCAATGTCAACCAATACTTGCGGTCGTTTTGCTTTCGGTATGCCCGGCATCTATTATTGTCCGGCATCTCTGCATGCTTTGCCGTTGATGTCGAAATTGAATCCGGTCTCCTGGTGACATATTGTAATCTGCTCACAGAAAGTCAAATTCCTGTACTCCGGGTGGCTGACAAGCCATTCCTCCAAGAATTCGTTTTCTTTTTCCAATGCCCTGTCATAGTTTGACTCCCTGTCGTTTTCTATCCTGTTGAGATATGGTTCCATTTCTTCCTCATTGCCGTAGGCACTTGTCGGAATCATTATTCCACCGAAATTCACATTGTCGTCTTGCTTCTTTATGAAACCGTCGCTATTTAGGGTTACGTGGAATATCGCTTGTACATACTCCTGATCGAGCATTGTCATTCCAAACATCTCAGAAGACTTTATAGTGATGTTCAGGTCGCCATTGTCAGCCTTTTCGATATTATTGTCAAAGGAATTGAAAATCACGGAAGGCTGTTTGAAGAAGAAAATCTTGTTTCTGACATAATCATCCTTATTGCTTGTCATCAGGATATATTTGTCTTTATAGCACTCCACTGTCATTTCCTGTTCATTATTGTAACCGATGTCCTTGAAAGTAGTGCTGTCTACGACGTGGATGCTTGTCGCTTTCGGTTCACTCTTTGTGCTATATATAGAAAAAGTGTCGCTGCCTTGAGCGTCTGAGAGACCGATTTCCTGTTCTTTCACGTCAGCGAGCTTTATTACCAGCGCCTCTTCTCCCAGCGTGTCCACGCCGATAGTCTGTTGTTTAGCATCGGCAAACACGATATAGTGTTCTTTGCCGGTAGGGTCATCGGATTTGTTAAGGAGATTTTACCCTCCTTCTTGTATTGTTCCACTTTCTCGTTGACTAACTCTTGATAACTCTTGCTACATGAACAAAGCGTCAGTAATGCAGCCAATAATAGGATTGGTAGTTTTTTCATAATTCCGATAGTTATTTTGTTATACTTGCTTTATAACATTCACACTTTCTGTCATCAAAATTAGTAAATATTGACATATCAGTCAAGTCCATAATAGTTCATTATCATAAAAAGTGGAGGGCAGAACCGAAATATTCATAAAAATTGTTTACCTTTACGCTTTAAAAAACGAAAAGCAAGAAAAAGAAGGGTCCGTTTCTGTTTTGATGCGTGATGCCCTTATAGAAGAAAAGAACTAAGAATGGTGAATTACATAGATACTTCTACACTGAAACATATCATCATGTCGGCTTGTGCCGGGATGTTGTGTGCCTGCTCGTCAGAGAACGGAGTCGACGACGTTCCTGTCACGCCGCCAACTCCACCCGAACCGGTGGAGCAGTTGCCGATACGCATCAGCAGCATGCCGGAGAAGCGTGCCTTAGACAATGCCTTCGAGACGGGCGACAGGATAGGCGTGTTTGTGGTAAACCGCAATGCCGACGGTTCTGCGGTCGGACTGAAGACCCAAGGCAACTATATAGACAACAGCATGTATACCTTTCATGGCACTTGGACCTCAGCGGTGCAGGAATACTGGAAAGACGACATTACGCATGCCGACTTCTATATGTATTATCCATACACCGCCACGATAGCGAGTGTTGAGGCTCTGCCGTGGAGCGTGAAGACAGACCAAAGTGCAGGGGCAGACTACAAGGCAAGCGAACTGCTCATCGGCAAGACCCTTGATGTGGCGCCGAGCGAAGAAGCCGTGAACATCGGAGCCAAGCACATGATGGCGCAGGTCGTCATCACTCTGGCTGCCGGCAAGGGATTTACCGCAGCCTCGTTGGCGAAAGCAAATGTCAGCGTAAGGATAAACGATGTGAAGACGCAGGCTGCCGCCAATATAGCTTCCGGCATCGTGACAGCCACCGGCGACAAGGACTATGTCATACCGATGAAAGACAACGACGGATACAAGGCGCTCGTAGTGCCGCAGACCCTGGACGACGGCTACTTGATAACGGTGACGGTGGACGGTACGGATTACCACCTGCCGAAGGACCCTAAGCTAAAAGCCTTTGAGCAGGGACACAGCTACCAGCTGACAGTGACATTGGGCAAGACAAACAGCGGCATAAATGCCAGCATCGTGAAATGGCAGGACGACGGCGTTGACTATGGCGGAGTAGCAGAACCGGAATAGAAAAAAGACAAATATGAAAAAGATAAGCAAGAACATCATCTTCTATATCATCACCATAGTGGCGGCAACGCTCAGCAGCTGCAGCGACAGCCTCTTTGAGGACGGTGGACAGAACGATGGCTCCAATATCAGACTGGCGGCAGACATCGAGCAGCTCTCAGTGATGAGAGTGAACGACAGCGGCTTCTGCGACGGCGACATGATGGGCGTGTATGTGGTGGACTACGAGGGCGGCAAGCCCGGCACCTTGAAACCGAGCGGCAACCGTGGCGACAACGTGCGCTACACCTTCGATGAGTCTGCAAACAAGTGGACCGGTGCCTACGATCTGTATTGGAAAGACAAGCATACGCCAATAGACGTATATGGATATTATCCGTTTGCCGCTCCCGAGAGCATCGACGACTATCAGTTTGAAGTGCAGAAAGACCAGAGCAAACCTTCTGCCGATGGCGAGATGGGCGGTTACGAGGCAAGCGACTTCCTTTGGGGAAAGGTAGCCGACGTGGCACCTACCACCAGCGTGATACGCCTGCCGTTGTCACACCGCATGTCGAACGCCCGTGTCACCCTGGTACAAGGTTCGGGCTTCACCGCCGAGGAATGGGCAAATACGGAAAAGATAGTGCTCGTGCCAAACGTGGCACGCAAGTCAAGCATCAACCTTGCCGACGGCACTGTTAGCGTGGCGGGCGATGTGGAGAATACAGCCACGATACCGTCGCGCACCGGCAACGAGTGGCGCGCCAT
>NZ_FR892575.1:0-1905 GCF_000436015.1 Prevotella sp. CAG:592
TTAAAAGCCAAACAAAATCCACTCTCCTAAAAGAGCAAAATCCAGGCAAGCCCTGACGACCTATTTGGGTTAAATATTTTTAACGCTATCAGAAAACTGGCAAAAGAGTTTATCGTATCGAAAAAAAACAGTAAATTTGCACGCAATAAATTTTTTAAATACAAATTATGTCATCATTTGTTGCAGATAGAATTGTAATGGACGGTCTCACCTTCGACGACGTCCTCCTAATCCCAGCTTATTCAGAAGTACTGCCCCGCACAGTAGAGTTGAAAACCAAGTTCTCGCGTAACATCGATTTGAACATACCATTCGTTACGGCTGCCATGGACACCGTAACAGAGTCGGCAATGGCCATCGCCATCGCACGAGAGGGTGGTATCGGCGTGATCCACAAGAACATGAGCATTGAGGAACAGGCAAGACAGGTAGCAATCGTGAAGCGTGCCGAAAACGGTATGATCTACGACCCTGTGACCATCCGCCGTGGATCCACAGTCGGTGAGGCCCTCGATATGATGGCAGAATATCATATCGGTGGTATTCCGGTAGTCGATGATGACAACCATCTCGTAGGTATCGTCACAAACCGCGACCTCCGCTTCGAACTCAACCACGACCGCAAGGTTGACGAGGTGATGACATCAGAGAACCTCGTAACCACACATATCAAAACCGACCTTGCCGCTGCAGCAAACATCCTGCAGGAGAACAAGATTGAGAAGCTCCCAGTTGTGGACAGTGAAAACCACCTCGTGGGACTCATCACATACAAGGACATCACCAAGGCAAAGGACAAGCCAATGGCTTGCAAAGACGATAAGGGCCGTCTGCGCGTTGCAGCCGGCGTGGGCGTTACGGCAGACACACTCGACCGCATGCAGGCTCTCGTGAATGCCGGTGCTGATGCCATCGTCATCGATACCGCTCACGGACATTCTAAATATGTTATTGAGAAGCTCGTTGAGGCAAAGAAATCATTCCCTAATGTTGACATCGTGGTAGGCAACGTGGCTACAGGAGCCGCTGCCAAGATGCTTGTTGACAATGGTGCTGATGCCGTGAAGGTAGGTATCGGTCCTGGCTCGATCTGCACCACACGTGTCGTGGCTGGTGTCGGTATGCCTCAGCTGAGTGCCGTTTATGATGTGGCTTCAGCTCTCGAGGGAACAGGAGTGCCATTGATTGCCGACGGTGGTCTGCGCTACTCGGGCGACGTGGTGAAGGCACTTGCTGCCGGTGGATACTCAGTGATGATAGGTTCGCTCGTAGCCGGAACAGAGGAAAGCCCTGGCGACACAATCATCTTCAACGGACGTAAGTTCAAGAGCTACCGCGGAATGGGTAGCCTCGAGGCTATGGAGAACGGTTCGAAGGACCGCTACTTCCAGGCTGGTACCAAGGATGTGAAGAAGCTCGTGCCGGAGGGAATCGCCGGTCGTGTGCCATACAAGGGAACACTGCAGGAGGTTATCTATCAGCTCGTTGGTGGTCTGCGCTCAGGTATGGGCTATTGCGGAGCCAACACTATCAGCGATCTCCATTCAGCCAAGTTCGTGCGTATCACAAACGCCGGAGTGCTTGAGAGTCATCCACACGACATATCTATCACAAGCGAGGCTCCAAACTATTCACGTCCAGAATAAACATTATTATTAACTACACGACATGGCGTGAGGTCTTACCGTTTTACAGTAGACCTCATGCCATAATATCTTAAAGACAATACAGAAAACAGATGAAATTCAAATCATTGTTCTGTGCCATGCTGCTTGTGAGCGGAGTGGCACACGCACAGCAAAACGACCCGACGATAATGACTATCAACGGGCAGCCGGTATCACGCTCTGAGTTTGAGTATTCATACAACAAGAACAACTCTGAGGGCGTCATCGACAAGAAGAG
>NZ_FR892575.1:1926-9103 GCF_000436015.1 Prevotella sp. CAG:592
AGAGCGTCGCTGACTATGTGGATTTGTTTATCAACTATAAGCTGAAGGTCGCTGCGGCATACGACGCCAAGGTGGACACGCTGCGGTCTTTCAAGAAGGAGTTCCGCTCCTACCGTGACCAGCAGGTGTTGCCGTCGTTCGCCAGCGACGAGGCCGTTGAGGCTGAGGCAAAGAAGATGTATCAGGACACCAAAGACCGCATCGGTGACAAGGGACTCATTCGTCCTATGCACATCCTGCTCTATCTCCCTCAAGACGCCAAAGACCAGCAGAAGGCTGAGGCTGCACAGCGTGCAGACTCCATCTATAATGTGCTCCTCTCCAAGATGCCTAAGCCTCTCGCACCGGTTGTGAAGACCGTGAAGAAGGGCAAGAAGACCATCAAGGTCACCGAGCCGGCCGTACCGGTAGGCATGGAGGAATTCGAGAAGGTGTTCGCTGATTTCGCAAGGAGATATTCTCAGGACCCGGGTTCTGCCCGCAACGGCGGAGAACTGAACTGGCTCTCTCCTGGTCAGACACTGCCAGAGTTTGACAACGCTGCATACGGACTGAAGGTCGGCGAGATGTCGAAGCCGGTGCTCACCTCCGTGGGCTATCATATCATATATATGAAAGACCGCAAGCAGCTCGAGCCATACGACAGCCTGAGAACCAACATCATGAAGTTCCTTGAGTCGAGAAACGTCCGTATGAAGGTAGCCACCGACAGCGTGACCAACATTGTGAAGAATTCAAAGGGCGCACTGACCAGAGAGAAGGTGCTCGCCCAGCGCACAGAGGAGCTGACAGCCAAGGACAATGACCTGAAGAACCTCATCCGTGAGTATCACGACGGACTGATGCTCTTTGAGATCAGCAACCGTAACGTATGGGACAAGGCAGCCAAAGACGAGGCAGGTCTTGCCGCTTACTTCAAGAAGCACAAGAAGAACTACGCATGGTCGGAGCCTCGCTTCAAGGGTATGGCATTCCACGTGAAGAACGTAGAAGACCAGAAGGCAGTGAAGGATTGTGTGAAGGGTCTTGCCTTCAGCAAGTGGGCAGACAAGCTGCGCACCACATTCAACAACGACTCCGTTATCCGCATCCGTGTGGAGAAGGGAATCTTCAAGAAGGGTGACAATGCCTTCGTAGACAAGATGGTATTCAAGAAAGACACCACCGTGCAGTCGCTCAAGGATTATCCTATCGACGATGTTTTCGGCAAGATTCTGAAGAAGGGTCCGGAGGAGTATGAGGACGTGAAGGGCCTTGTCATCGCCGACTACCAGAACCTGCTCGAAGAGCGCTGGATAGCAGAGCTCCGCAAGAAGTATCCTGTAGTGGTAAACAAGGAGGTGCTTGAAACCGTAAACAAGCATTGATGCAGAAAATTTAACGCCTGTTTCTGATGACGACGAGTCTTGAAACAGGATGCCCAGAAAACGGTATGGTTGCCGATAGGGGATAAACAGCAATAACGCCGTGGCATGATTTCACATAGAAGTCGCCACGGCGTTTTTCTGTTGCAGGATGTTCGTAGATTCGCTTTCCAATCCATCCCACACCCATATCCTGCCTTCAATCATATCGCAGACGTCGAGATTATTTCATAACATGGAATAAAAAAGATTAAAAGCGGAGTGATAGATGAAATATTATATGTACCTTTGCCCAATAGTATATTTTTAACCCAAATCGGTCATTAGGGCTTACTTGGATTTTGGCTCTTTAGAAGAGTGGATTTCGTTTGACTCTTGGTTCGCAATGGCGAGTTGTTGTGGATTGAAAACAGATAAATGACACTTGATAAAGACAAAAGACAGAAAGCGGTAATATAATTCTGCATTAAACGCTCTGATTGCCGTATGGGGTTTAACACAAGAGTATTAGTTTTTATATTAACGACAGAAAGTAAATGAGATACGGATTAAAGAAGACATTCCTCGCCCTTGCACTCACAGGAGTGCTGCTCGTGGCAAACGGTGCGGCAAGCCGCTATCTGGCAACCCCTGCCAACGACGATGTGACAGCCGCCGACTCGGCAAATGCCGGCAAAGCCGGTGCTGACAAGAAACACAGCGACGACAGACCCGCCAACGAACGGAGCATCATAGACCAAGTGGTGTGGGTGGTAGGCGACGAGGCAATCCTCAAGTCTGACGTCGAGGCCATGCGTCTGCAGGGCGAGATGGAAGGAATGAAGTGGAACGGCGATCCCGACTGCGTCATACCGGAACAGCTCGCAGTGCAGAAACTCTTTCTGCATCAGGCAGCCCTCGACAGTATCGAGGTGTCAGAGGCAGAGGTGACGAAAAGCGTAGACCAGCAGATAAACTACTGGATAAGCAATGCCGGCAGCCGCGAGAAACTCGAGGAGTGGAAGAAGATGACCGTGAAGCAGATGAAAGAGAGTCTGCACGACGACTTCAAGAACCACCAGCTCATTGAGCGCATGCGAAGCAAACTCGTTGAGGACATCCAGGCATCGCCTGCCGACGTGCGCCGCTATTTCGAGAATATGCCAGAAGACAGTCTGCCGCTGATTCCTACCGAGGTGGAAGTGGAGATTATCACCCAGGCACCTAAGGTTTCGCCAGACGAGATAAACAAGATAAAGAACGACCTGCGTGACTATACCGACCGTGTGACCCGTGGCGAGACATCCTTCGCCGCCCTCGCCAGACTCTATTCTGAGGACCCCGGAACGGCTCGTCAGGGAGGAGAATTCGATGACTATGTAGGCCGCGGAATGCTCGACCCGGCGTTTGCCACAGTGGCGTTCAACCTCACCGATCCTAAGAAGATATCAAAGATCGTGGAGTCGGAGTTCGGATACCATATCATCCAGCTCATCGACAAGAGAGGCGACAAAATCAAGGTACGCCACATCCTGCGCATCCCGAAGGTGAGCCAGGAGGCAATCACCCATGCCGAGAACCGTCTCGACTCCATCGCCAACGACATCCGTGCCAACAAGTTCACTTTCGAGGCAGCAGCCTCATATCTCTCTGACGACAAAGACACGAAGAACAACAACGGACTGATGGCAAACCAGTCGGAAGACGGTTACACCAGCAAGTTCCGTATGCGTGACCTGCCGAGAGAGGTGGCGGCAGTGGTAGACACCATGAAGGTGGGACAGATTTCCAAGTCATTCCAGATGGTCAACTCCAAGGGAAAGACAGTCTGCGTCATAGCCAAGCTCGTGAACCGTGTCGACGCCCATCGCGCCACCATCACCGAAGACTTCCAGGCTATGAGAGACATCGTGATGGCACGCCGCAAGGCAGACTACCTGAAGGAGTGGATACAGAAGAAGATCAAGACCACATACATCCACATCGACGAAGCATACCGCAACTGCAATTTCGAATATAAAGGTTGGGTGAAATAACGAAGCATCATCAAGATATTAGATGAATACAATAAACAAGATATCAAGATATCTGAGCGGGCATAGAATACAGTTGGCTGTTGTTCTATGCCTGTTTGGACTTTGCGTGGCACAGTCGCGAAAGGTAGCCAAAGGCCGCCATCGCCCCAAGACCGATGAGCGTGTGTATCTGAAACATGCCGACATGCTGCGCTTCAACCAATACGGCGAACATGCCGGGGCACAGATCCTCAACGGCAATGTGGCGTTTCTTCACAAAGGAGCGTTGCTCACCTGCGACAGTGCCTATTTCTATCAGGAGTCAAACTCCTTTAAAGCCTTCGGACATGTGAAGATGCGACAGGGCGACACCCTCTCGCTCACCAGTGACTATGCCTTCTACGACGGCGACAACCAGATGGCAGAGGCTCGACACAACGTGTTGCTGCGCCATCGCGGAACGAAACTGTATACCGACAGTCTCAACTACGACCGTCTCTACAATATCGGATATTTCTTCGAGGGAGGAAAGATGGTGGACAGAAACAACGTGCTCGTGAGCGACTGGGGAGAATACGACACCGAGACACGCAAGGCGGTGTTCATCTACAACGTGAACCTGCGCAACCCGAAGTTCACCCTTACCACCGACACCCTGCACTACGACACCCGCACATCGCTCGCCAATATCGTGGGTCCATCAGTGATACGCAGCAAGGAGAGCGTGATACACACTTCAGACGGATATTACAACACCAACACCGGGAGGGCACGGCTCTACGGCAGGTCTACCATGTCGAACAAAGGCAAGGAGATAACCGGCGACAGCCTCTTCTACGACGAGAAGCGAGGCATAAGCCAGGGCTATCGCAACGTGATATACAAAGACACGCAGAAGAAAAACGAACTCCACTGCAACTATCTGTGGTATAACGAGAAAAACGGTTTCGCCTTCGCTACGGAGAATCCCGTGATGATGGAATATTCGCAGAAGGACACACTCTTCGTGCATTCCGACACCATAAAGGTGATAACATATCATCTGAACACCGACTCCGTGTATCGCACGGCGCATTGCTACAACAAGGTGAGAGCCTTCCGCAATGATGTGCAGGCGGTGTGCGACTCCCTCGTCTACAACACCAAAGACTCCTGCATGACGATGTATCGCGACCCTATAGCATGGAGCGGCGACAGACAGTTGCTCGGCGAGGAGATACAGGTGTTCATGAAAGACTCCACCATCGACCGTGCGCATATCATCAACCAGGCACTCACCGCCGAGCTGATGCCAGACAAGGAGCACTACCAGCAGCTGTCGTCGAAGGAGATGTTCGCTTATTTCACCAAGGGACAGATAACGCAGACCGAGGCGATAGGCAATGTCAGGTCGATATACTATCCCGTTGACGACAAAGACTCAACGCTTATGGGACTGGTGTATATCGAGACCGACACGATGAAGATGTTTATGCGCAACAGACAGTTGCAGAAGATATGGACATCGAAGACCGACGGCACGTGGTATCCCATGACGCAGATTCCGCCGGAGCGATACAAGCTCGACGGATTCACATGGTTCGACTATATCCGTCCGATAAACAAAGACGACATCTATGAATGGCGCGGAAAGAAAGACGGTACGCAGCTGAAGAACATCACCCGCCATGCCGCTCCGCTGCAGCATATCGAGGGTGGCGAACTGAAAAGCGTGGCGGCTACGGAGAACAAGCCGGAGAACTGATGTTGCCGGTGACTGTTCCCGGCAGACTGTCCGGGGGAGGGGCGATGTACAGCAGCAAAGTCTCCCGCCGGATTTAATTCAAGCAGCACCCAGACAGGGGCTGATACAGATAAAAGATTACAGATAATATATGAGCGATATAATACAACTGCTGCCCGATTCCGTGGCCAACCAGATAGCAGCCGGTGAGGTGATACAGCGCCCCGCGTCTGTCATCAAGGAACTGGTGGAGAACGCCGTTGACGCCGGAGCCAGCCGCATCGACGTGCTTGTGGTGGATGCGGGAAAGACATCCATCCAGGTGATCGACGACGGAAAGGGAATGTCTGACACCGATGCGCGTCTCGCCTTTGAGCGCCATGCCACATCGAAGATAAGACAGGCCGACGACCTCTTCTCTTTACACACCATGGGATTCCGTGGCGAGGCGCTGGCGTCAATAGCTGCCGTGGCACAGGTGGAACTGAAGACCCGTCAGAAGGGCGACGAAGTGGGCACGCTGCTGTCCATCTCAGGATGCAAGGTGCTCAACCAGGAACCTATCGCCTGTCAGGAGGGAAGCAATTTCCTGATACAGAACCTCTTCTTCAACGTGCCGGCAAGGCGGAAGTTCCTCAAGTCGAATACCACGGAACTGAACAATATCATGGCTGCCTTCGAGCGCATCGTGCTTGTATACCCACATATCCACTTCACGTTTACGAGCAACGGTACCGAGGTGCTCAACCTGCGTCCGCATGGCGACAGCTTCCGTCAGCGCATCATCGAAGTCTTCGGCAAGCGTCTAAACCAAAGCCTGCTGCCTGTAGGCGTTGACACCACGGTGTGCCGTATCCATGGTTTTGTGGGAAAACCGGAGTCGTCGAAAAAGAAGAATGCCCATCAGTATTTCTTCGTCAACGGCAGGTATATGAAGCATCCCTATTTCAACAAGGCGGTGCTGACACCTTTCGAGAGACTCATTCCGCAAGGAGAGCAGGTGCCGTATTTCATATATTTCGATGTACCGGCAGAAGATATCGACGTGAATATACACCCCACTAAGACAGAGATAAAATTCGAGAACGAGCAGACGATATGGCAGATATTGATGGCTGCCGTGAAGGACTCGCTGGGACGCTTCAACGATGTGCCGTCGATAGATTTCGACACCGAGGGGAAACCCGACATTCCGATGTTTCATCAGACAGGGGGAATGCAGGATTTCCAGATGCCGAAGGTGGACTACAATCCTTCGTATAATCCATTCAGTAGCAACTCCCGTCAGCCGGCAATACCCGAGAACTGGGAGCAGCTCTATGAGGGAGCCGGCGATATCCAAGATGATTCTCTGCCGGGAGGTGAGACCGTATCTTTCGGTGGAACGGATGCCGGCGAGACTCAGCCGCTGTTTCATGATTTTGAATTCCAGAATGGCGGTGGCGAACTGCAAGAGGGTGGGGAAGGGCAACCGGTTTCTTCTGCCCTCAATGCCAAAATGCCGATAGAAGAGAAGTCGCCGTCGCACTATCAGTATAAGGGCCGTTATATCATGACGGCAGTGAAGTCGGGACTGATGATAATCGACCAGCACAGGGCACATATCCGAGTGCTCTATGATGGATATATGCAGCAGATAACCGACAAGGCAGGGCATTCGCAGAAGCTCCTCTTTCCGGAGATGGTGCAGTTCGGTCCGTCAGACAACGTAGTGTTCCAGAGCATACAGGAAGATATGACGCTGCTGGGCTTCGATTTCAGCGATCTCGGTGGCGGCAGCTATGCCATCGGCGGTATGCCGGCTGGACTCGAAGGCTTGAACCCTCCGGCTCTCGTCAGCGACATCGTGGCTCTTGCGGCAGAAGATACCGTGTCGGCAGCCGAAGAGATAAAGCATGCCGTAGCCCTCGGATTGGCACGCAATGCGGCGATACCATACGGACAGGTGCTCGACTCTAAGGAGATGGAGAACCTTGTGAACGAACTCTTCGCATCCACCAACGTGAACTATGCCCCCGACGGCAAGACCATTATCGCCATCCTCTCGCAGGGAGAAATCGACCATCTGTTTTAACCCAAATCGCTTTCTATGTTAA
>NZ_FR892576.1:0-2234 GCF_000436015.1 Prevotella sp. CAG:592
GGGGAGAACGAGAGGGGGCTGATGTTCAAATCATAATCGTCATGCTGATGTTACTGCCGACTTCAGCCCCCACCTAACCTCCCCCGTAGGGGAGGGACTGTATGTCCGGAACTGACCATCTCTGTATATTCGGAACTGACTATCTGTGAATATTCGGAACTGACTATTAGTAATTCACCTCCTCGCCCGCTTCTATATATACGTTTTGGTAACCGGCATCTCCCCTACGGGGGAGAACGAGAGGGGGCTGATGTCTGTAGTGTTGAAAACTGTCCCGGCCCTTTCGAAAGGTAAGGATGGGTTATCCTACAGGGGAAGCACTGTCTCCCACTTAGTTCGCCAACTCAGAGAAGAACTTTATCCTGACGAGTCTCACCTCATCCTCGGTATAGTCCTCGCCGAGTTCGTCCATTGCCACTTCCAGGTCGTCGGTCTCGCTCTCGCGGAAATATTCGTATATGTCGTCGATATGGTCATCGTCCATCACATCCTCAAGAAAGTAGTCGATATTTAGCTTCGTTCCACTGTATACGATTGCCTCAATCTCAGTGAGAAGGTCCTCGAAGTCGATGTTCTGTGCATCTGCAATGTCGTCGAGCGGCATCTTGCGGTCGATGCTCTGTATTATCTTCACCTTCAGCATAGACTTCTTCGGCACGGTGCGTATTCTCAAGTCCTCAGGTCTCTCGATGTCGTTCTCCTCGCAATGGCGCTTTATCAGGGCAATGAATTCCTTGCCGTAGCGGTGTGCCTTGCCCACACCGACGCCTGGGATATTCACCAGTTCTTCGAGAGATATCGGATATACCGTAGCCATCTGCTCGAGCGAAACATCCTGGAATATCACGTATGGCGGGATGCCCAGCTTGCGGCTCGTGTCTTTTCTCAGGTCCTGGAGCATGGCAAAGAGTTCCGGGTCGAGCGCCGCCGTCTGTCTCTCGCCCACCTCATCGTCGTCTTCTTCGCTGAACTCAGCGTCTTTCACCACCATGAAGGTGTACGGATTATTGATGAAATCGAGTCCACACTTAGTAATCTTCAGCACTCCATAGTTCTCCACGTCTTTCTTGAGGAAGCCGGCGATGATAGACTGCCGGATTACGGGGTTCCAGATCTTTATGTCGCAGTCTTCGCCCTCTCCGAACTCCGGCAGCAGGTCATGCTTGTGGTCTTTTATGTCGTCGGTGTCGCGGCCCTTCACGAAGTCTATCACGTAGTCGGAACGGAAATCCTCCTTCAATGCCTTCACCGCCCTGAGCACTATCACCGTCTCTTTCGTGGCATCTATCTTCACCTTGGGATGCAGACAGTTGTCGCAGTTGCCGCAGTTGTCCTTGGGATAATCCTCACCGAAATAGTGGAGCAGCATCTTGCGTCGGCATACTGACGATTCGGCATACGCCGCTGTCTCCTGCAGCAGTTGTCTGCCGATGTCCTGCTCCGCCACGGGTTTGCCCTCCATGAATTTCTCCAGTTTGTGAAGGTCCTTGCGTGAATAGAATGCTATACACTTGCCTTCTCCGCCATCGCGTCCTGCCCTACCCGTCTCCTGATAGTAGCCTTCGAGGCTCTTCGGTATGTCGTAGTGTATCACGAAGCGCACATCGGGCTTGTCTATTCCCATGCCGAAGGCTATGGTGGCTACGATGACGTCGATCTTCTCCATAAGGAAATCGTCTTGCGTCTTCGACCGTGTGGCAGCGTCGAATCCTGCATGATAGGCGGCCGCCTTGATATTGTTCGCCTGGAGCACGGCGGCAAGCTCTTCCACCTTCTTGCGCGACAGACAGTATATGATACCGCTCTTGCCGCTGTTCTGGCGTATGAACTTCACGATGTCGCGGTCTACGTCCTTTGTCTTCTGCCTCACCTCATAATATAGGTTCGGACGGTTGAAGGAGCTCTTGAACTCTTTGGCCTGGGTGATGCCGAGGCTCTTCTTGATGTCCGTGCGCACCTTGTCGGTCGCCGTTGCCGTGAGGGCTATCACGGGGGCATTGCCTATCTGACCGATGATGGGTCTGATGCGTCGGTATTCCGGACGGAAGTCGTGGCCCCATTCCGAAATACAGTGTGCCTCGTCGATGGCATAAAACGAAATCTTCACCGACTTCAGGAATTCCACATACTCCTCCTTGGTCAGCGACTCGGGAGCCACATACAGCAGCTTGGTCAGTCCGGATCGTATGTCTTTCTTCACTTGGTCGATGGCAGCCTTGTTGAGAGAGGAGTTC
>NZ_FR892576.1:2244-7566 GCF_000436015.1 Prevotella sp. CAG:592
AGAGAGGAGTTCAGATAATGTGCCACTCCCGTCTCTTCGCTCATGCCGTTTATCACGTCCACCTGGTTTTTCATCAGCGCTATGAGCGGCGACACGACAATTGCCGTACCTTCCATCAAGAGAGAGGGCAGTTGGTAGCAAAGCGACTTGCCGCCTCCCGTAGGCATGAGCACGAAAGTGTCGTTGCCGGCGAGCAGGTTGCGGATTATCTCCTCCTGTTCTCCCTTGAAGCTGTTGAAACCGAAATAGTGCTTCAGTTTTTCAGTAAGATTAACATCATTAGTCATATAACAAGCTGTTTCCTTATTATGTCTCATTCCAATGCCGGCGGCAGCATGCAGACATCCGTGGTCCGCACCTGCCGTTGGCATCGTGTGTTTTATGAATAGTTCCTTTAGTCTGTCTCGAGTTTCTGCAGATGCGCCTTGTCGAGCTGTGACTTGGCGTAGTCGAGAGTGACCGTGAATTCCTTCACGTTCTCCGACGGCACGTCGAACATGGCATCCATCATCACGCTCTCCACAATAGAACGGAGTCCGCGTGCACCGAGTTTGTATTCCATTGCCTTGTCAACGATAAAGTCGAACACGCCGTCTTCGAATTCCAGCTTTATGCCGTCTATCTCGAAGAGCTTCTGGTATTGCTTCACGATGGAGTTCTTTGGTTCCACGAGAATGGAGCGCAGGGCTTCCTTGTCGAGAGGGTTGAGATAGGTGAGCACCGGCAGACGACCGATGATCTCTGGTATCAGTCCGAACGACTTGAGGTCTTGCGGAAGGATATACTTCATCATGTCCTTCTTGTCTATCTTCTTCACATTCTGCACGGAGTTGTATCCCACCACATGTGTGTTCAGTCGCTGGGCTATCTTGCGCTCTATGCCGTCGAACGCACCGCCACAGATGAAGAGGATGTTCTTCGTGTCGATATGCACATAGTCCTGGTCGGGATGCTTGCGGCCTCCCTTTGGCGGAACGTTGACCATCGAACCCTCGAGGAGCTTCAGCAGACTCTGCTGCACTCCCTCGCCGCTGACGTCGCGGGTAATCGAAGGGTTGTCGCTCTTGCGGGCTATCTTGTCCACTTCGTCGATGAACACGATGCCACGCTCTGCCAGTTCCACATTGTAGTCTGCCACCTGCAGCAACCGGCTGAGGATGCTCTCCACGTCTTCGCCCACATAGCCTGCCTCGGTGAACACCGTGGCATCGACGATGGTGAACGGTACATCGAGCAGCTTGGCTATCGTGCGGGCAAGAAGGGTCTTTCCGGTACCGGTGCTTCCCACCATGATGATGTTGCTCTTCTCTATCTCCACGCCGTCGTCGGTGGGCGCCTGCTTGATTCGCTTATAGTGGTTGTATACAGCCACGGAGAGATAGCGCTTCGCCTCGTCCTGTCCGATGACATACTGGTCGAGGTAGTCTTTTATCTCATGGGGCTTTGGAACTTCCACGGAATCCCAGGAACTGAAATCGTGCTTATCCTCACCGTCGTCGTCCAGCAGATGGTTCGCCTTGAGGATGTCGAATGCCTGTGCCACGCAATGGTCGCAGATGTAGCCGTTCATACCCGAGATAAGGAGCTTCACATCGTGCTCCCCTCTGCCGCAGAAGGAACACACCTTCTTTTTTCTTTCAGCCATATCTTCTCCCTACCTTTTTATTTTCTTGTAAGCACCGTGTCAATCATTCCATATTCACGGGCCTCTTCTGCCGTCATCCAGTAGTTGCGGTCGGAGTCGTTCCACACCTTGTCGTATGGTGTGTGTGAATGGTTGGCGATTATAGTGTAGAGTTCTTTCTTGAACTTCATGATTTCCTTTGCCTCAATCTCAATGTCGGATGCCTGTCCCTGCACTCCGCCCAGCGGCTGGTGTATCATCACGCGGCTGTGGGGCAGAGCGGAACGCTTGCCTTCGGTTCCCGAAACGAGGAGCACTGCCGCCATCGACGCTGCCATACCGGTGCAGATGGTGGCAACATCGCTGGAGATGAACTGCATGGTGTCGTAGATGCCGAGACCTGCCGTCACGCTTCCGCCGGGACTGTTGATATAGATTGAGATGTCCTTGCCTGAGTCTACTGAATCAAGATACAGGAGCTGTGCCTGCAGTGTGTTGGCGGTGTAGTCGTTCACCTCAGTGCCGAGGAAGATGATGCGGTCCATCATGAGACGTGAGAAAACGTCCATCTGGGTAACGTTGAGCTGGCGCTCCTCCAGAATGTAGGGGTTCATGTATTGAGCCTGTGTCTTCATCACATCGTCGAGCACCATACCACTCATTCCGAGGTGCCCGGTAGCGTATTTTCTAAAATCGTTATTCATATATTTCTTATGTGTTCTGATATAAAAAAAAGAGGTTATCCACCTTTTCTTATACAAAGATAATAAAAAAGTAGATAACCTCTAATATATATCAGAGATTTTTTTAATCAAAATCTATTATTCGCCCTTCATCATCTCGTTGAACTCGTCGAGAGTTGCCTCCTTCGGAGTGAGCTTCACTACATTCTTGAGTGTTGCAACGAGCTTGCGGTCGATGCTGCGGTCAACGAGTGAGTCTACAAGCTCCTTCTTCTTCAGCATATCGTTGGCATAGTTCTCGAGATACTCCTCAGGAACGTTTGTCATGCCATACTGAGCAAACTGAGCGCGGGCTGCCTCCTTGGCTGTCTCCTTCAGGTCGGCGTCGTCGATCTTGATGCCGTTTGCCTCAACGAGCTGCTCGCGAACCAGGTGCCATGTCAGCTCCTTGATGCTCTGCTCGTAGTTGTCCTCAACGAACTTCTCGCCCTTGTCCTTGTTCTGGGCGAGCATGAAGCGCTTGAGCAGTGCGTCCGGATACTCCAGCTTGCCCACCTTCTCCTCGAGATACTTGCGCAGGTCAACGAGGAACTTGAAGTCGCCGTCGTTGGCGAGCTGCTCCTTCAGACCCTCTGCGATCTTCTCGCGGAATGCCTTCTCGTCCTTCACCTCATCCTTGCCGTAAACGGTGTCGAAGAGCTCCTGGTTCACCTCTGCCTTTACGAAGCGGGAAATCTCTGTAACCTGGAAGCTGAAGTCTGATGTGAGGTCTGCCACCTCTTCCTTCTTCATCTTGAGCAGTGATGAAACCTCAACGTCGCTCTCCGGGTATGCCTTCTTAGGGTTGAAGGTGATGATGTCGCCGAGCTTGCAGCCCTCAAAGAGCTTCTTCTGGTCTTCCACCTTGATATAATCCGGCATGAGGACAGCGCCCTCTACGGTGATGCCACCTTCCTTGGTGTTGCCGTTCTCATCGAGCTCGCGGATGTCGCCCTTGAGCATATCATTTGCCTGATACTCCTCTGCCTTGTCGTAGTGGCCGGCACGAGAAGCGAACATATCGATCTGACGGTTCACGAGGTCGTCGTCAACCTTGATTGTGTAGTAGTCGAGAGTATCCTTGTCGGTGAGCTCCACCTTGAACTCTGGAGCCACGGCGATATCAAACTTGAACACGTATGGAGCGTCCTTCTCCAGGTCTACAGGCTCCTGACCCTCGTTTGCCATTGGCTCGCCGAGCATCTTGATCTTGTTCTCGTTTACATACTTATAGAGCTCCTCGCCGATGATCTTGTTGATCTCCTCAGCCTTAACGCCCTCGCCGTACTGTCTCTTTATCATGCCCATTGGCACCTGTCCCGGACGGAAACCTGGCAGCTGAGCCTTCTTGCGAAGGTCTTTCAGTGTCTTCTCAACTCTGTCCTGGAAATCTGCAGTCTCCACTGTCAAGGTCAACAGTCCGTTCACCTTATCTGGATTCTCAAAAGAAATCTTCATTTTTCGTTATTCGTATTTTATATGATTATTATTTTTCTCTGTCTCTATCGCTTTATATACCGAAGGTCACCAAGACCTGCCGCCAGTCAGCAGCCTCTCATTGCCCTCGCCCCATTCGCCTCGTCCCTTCGTCCGGCACCAGTCCCTTATGAAGGTTAGGATGGGTTTCTCGTCCATTCGCCCGGTATCCAGTTCGTTCCCTTTGGGAAGGTTAGGATGGGTCTCTCCCATTCGCCCGGTAACCAGTTCCTTCCCTTTGGGAAGGTTAGGATGGGTTCCAGGTTAGGATGGGTTTATGGATTCCATATATATAATAATGTATGGCCCACAACCTGTCGATACAAGAGGGGCACGCACACTAATGGCTTGCAAAATTAATTATAAAAGGTGTAAAGACCTAAAGTTTTGGAATTTTTAACAAACACAGGACTTACTCCCTTCTCGCTCTCTTTCTCTCGTCCACCTCCTGGAAGTTCTTCTGACGAAGTTCGAAATCCACACCGAGATATTTCTCCCTCACGATGTCGTTGGCGGCAAGTTCCTCCGGACTGCCCTTGAAGAGGATCCTGCCCTCGAAGAGCAGATAGGCACGGTCGGTGATGGTGAGCGTCTCCTGCACATTGTGGTCGGTGATGAGAATACCGATGTTGCGGTATTTCAACTGCCACACCACATGCTGGATGTCTTCCACGGCGATCGGGTCAACGCCGGCAAACGGTTCGTCGAGCATGATGAACTTTGGGTCGATGGCGAGACAGCGGGCTATCTCCGTGCGGCGGCGCTCTCCTCCCGAAAGACGGTCGCCGAGGTTCTTGCGCACCTTATGCAGGTCGAACTCGTCTATCAGCGTCTCCAGTTTGGCAAGCTGCTCCTTGCGGGTAAGGTCGGTCATCTCGAGCACCGCCATGATATTGTCTTCCACGCTGAGTTTCCTGAACACGCTCGCCTCCTGGGGCAGATAGCCCACACCGGCACGTGCTCTTTTATACACGGGATAGGAGGTGATGTCCTTGTCGTCGAGATAGATATGACCGGCATTGGGCACAATGAGTCCGGTGGTCATATAGAATGAAGTGGTCTTGCCGGCACCGTTCGGACCGAGCAGTCCCACGATCTCGCCCTGCTTCACGCTTATCGACACGTCGTTGACCACCGTGCGCTTGCCATACTGCTTCACGAGGCCTTCGGTGCGCAGCACCATTCCCCCGCTCTTGTTCTCCTGCTTTATATTCTCGCTGTCGCTCATTATATAGTTTGAATATCGTTATGTCTTTCCGTCAGCAGCGCCCGGACACGTGTCTTCACTCGCCGTCCGCCACAATACGAACTGCAAATATACCCAATAATTTACAAAGAGAGCCTTTCCCACCCACATTTCCTCTCCATCTTAATTCTTTTTAACCCCTATCAATCATTAGGGCTTAAATGGTATTTGACTTTTAAGGAGTGATGACTAATCCGTGATTCTCGGATATCGGTTTTGTTACTTTACTCTGCATATCGACATCAGCCCCCACC
>NZ_FR892577.1:0-1874 GCF_000436015.1 Prevotella sp. CAG:592
TCATTGAGATTGCTTGCGGATTTTAGGTATATGTAAAAACTCCCCATACGGCATGAAGCGCAATATGGGGAGTATCGTGGTGTCTTTTTTTTTGTCAGGATTGCGTTCCGATGATTGCTCCTTAGCCTCTCGGTCCGCAATTATTTATTTCTATACATCTCAGCCTGCTGCTGGATGAGGGCTGCGTCGTTGAAATAGTTTATCTTCATAGCCTCGCGAACCTCGTCGAGAGTCTTTGCTGCCACTTCGCGTGCTGCCTCGCTGCCCTTCTTCAGGATGTTGTAAACCTCAGGGATGTCCTGCTCAAACTCATGGCGGCGCTGGCGGATAGGTTCAAGGCGCTTGTCGAGCACCTTGATGAGGAACTTCTTGCATTTCATGTCGCCCAGACCGCCACGCTGGTAGTGGTCCTTCAGTTCATCGAGATTTTTATACTCCGGCCAGAACTCAGCGAAGTCGTCCTCTGTAGAGAATGCGTCGAGATATGTGAACACGGTGTTGCCCTCCACCTTACCCGGGTCTTCCACGCGCAAGTGGCCCGGATCGGTGTACATTCCCTTCACTTTCTGCTGCATTTCCTTCGATGAATCCGACAAATATATGCAGTTTCCGAGGCTCTTGCTCATCTTCGCCTTACCGTCGGTTCCCGGCAGTCGGCAGCACACCTGATTGGTAGGCAGCATGATTTTCGGTTCCACGAGCACGTCGCCATAGATATAGTTGAAGCGCTTCACTATTTCGCGGGTCTGCTCCAGCATCGGCTCCTGGTCCTCTCCTGCCGGCACGGTGGTAGCCTTGAAAGCTGTGATGTCGGCAGCCTGAGAAATAGGGTATGTGAAGAAGCCTACAGGGATGCTCGTTTCGAAGTTTCTCATCTGAATCTCCGTTTTCACCGTAGGATTTCGCTGCAGGCGCGACACGGTGACGAGGTTCATGAAGTATACCGTCAGTTCGGCGAGCTCCGGAATCATAGACTGTACGAAGAGCGTCACTTTCTCCGGGTCGAGACCTGCAGAGAGATAGTCGAGAGCCACTTCGATGATGTTCTGTCTGACCTTTTCTGGATTGTCAGCATTATCAGTGAGAGCCTGCACATCTGCGATGAAAACGAACATTTTGTCGAAATCACCCTCGTTTTGCAGTTCCACGCGGCGGCGCAGCGATCCCACGTAATGACCTAAGTGTAGGCGTCCCGTCGGACGGTCGCCAGTGAGTATAATCTTTCCCATTTTGTTGTATATTTTGTTGTTTTTATTGTTTATTCCGTATTTCGTTCCTTTGGAACATGGATTCTGCCATGCGGATTCTGTGGCGTTTCCCATTTCCGCCTTCGTTTCAATCTCATGGCAATTCTCCGCTTTGTGCATTGTCTTGGTAGCGCAACAAGGCGAAAAACTACAAAAAATGCCGATTTCATCGGTATTAACCCTTTGATATTGTAAAATTACGTCATATTTTCCAAACTTCCAAACTTTTGTCCTTAAAACAAGGATTTACAGCTTTTTGTATACTGCTCTTTAGTGGTCTTGTTCCTGTGTCTCCTGACTTGAAATTGATGACACTATCCCTGACGGAGAGACAGGGAGCAATGATGGTGACTATAGAATTGCTATTTCACTAAAAAATCGTCAAAACTGTCAGATTGTCTGGTTTTTTCATGTAGTGCTTTGATATTCAGGCAGTTGGCTGTCAGACAACTGTCAGGCAATTGTCTGGATGGTTTGCTGATGAGAGGAAGTATCAGATGGCAGGAATTCAGATGGCAGGAATTGCATGTGTTGGCAGAATCCAGAAAACAGAAGTATGGATGTTACAACATTAACTTATTGGGCAGCCGCCTGGCGTCTTTTCTGCCCAAGTGGGGCAAGCAGCGT
>NZ_FR892578.1:0-1128 GCF_000436015.1 Prevotella sp. CAG:592
AAGCACCTTGCCCATGTTGGGCAAGCAGCGTGCCCAAAACAATTGAATTTACTTCCACACGCTTCCATTTGTATACTTGTCAGCAATACCAACAAGGCAATTGGCATAAGCAAAAGGTTACATAACCGAAGTTTCTTTATCTTTTCCATTTTACCACAATGCAATCTTTCCTGCAACACCCAAATCAAGGGTTGCCGTTGCAATGCCCAATGCTTGGAATACACGACTCATGGTTGGCAATGTGATAACACTTGTACCTTTCTCCAACTTTGAAATTTGAGCACGCTGCACACCGATACGTTCACCAAGCTGTTCTTGTGTGAGGTTTTGTGCCAATCGAGCCTTGCGTATGGCTTCGCCAACAATATAGGCGTTTACATCTTCTTTGAGTTTGACTTCCATGGCTTCGCGCTCTGGTGTACCTCTTTTACCCCAAAGTTTATCTTTCATATTGTCTGCTGGTATCAATTTCATCTGTGCCATAATGCTATTTCTTTTTATTATTAAAGTACTCTTTTCTTATCTCTTCTGCTTTGGCAATTTCCTTTAGTGGTGTCTTCTGAGTTTTCTTGACTATGCCATGTGTGGCAATAACCAAAGTCTCTTCCTCAGTGTCCCAAAAGGAGAAAAGCCTGTAGCAGATACCATTGTAGAGAGTGCGAAACTCCAATATCTCGGTATTCTCCAGTTTCTTGAAGATGTCAACTTTCATCACTCCTTCCTCAACCTTGAAGATGTTGTAGTATATCTTCTGCTGAGCTTTGAATGGTTGCGCATCCAAAAAGGCTTGTGCTTCTTCTGTCAACACCACTTTTAGTTTGTTGATGCCCATTTTGTTTTGAATTATAGTACAAAGATAACGCTTTGTTTCCAAACTACGATACAGAAATTCGGTTTTTCATCAAATTAGACCTCATCTTTAACACTCTCACGATTTGATAGTATCAGATACGCAACTTATTCACTCTTTTATTTCCCTAAATTTGGAAATTCAAAAATAGGGGAGAAAATATGGATGTGAAAATTTCTCCTTACGTGCTTCCACTCGTCTCCATACGTCTGTCATTTCTGGCTCCTGCAAAATGGCATTCCAACGAACCTTCTCTTTTCATCAGCAAACCATCCAGA
>NZ_FR892579.1:0-36654 GCF_000436015.1 Prevotella sp. CAG:592
GTCTTGGTGAAGGTCAGGATGGGTTGTCCTTGGTGAAGGTCAATGGGTTATCCTTCGGGGGAGGTTAGGTGGGGGCTGAATGCAATATTCAGAGTAGTTGGTATTGGTATTGAGTTAAGATTGGACTTCATCACCCTTGTGGTTTATCCATTTTTTTCTTTAATCATACACTGAGATCAGCTGTTTACGGATTAACGGATATCAGGTGCTAATCAAATTCCCAGCAAGTTCAGATTGCCGATTTGGGTTAAAAGACCTGTAAAAGTCGGCTTGTGTCATAAGAATCGTGCGTCGATTGACTAAAAAAACTCAATAAAACGGTTATTTTATATAATAAAGCATTATATAAGGTAGATTTTCCGATTATTCTGACTACATTTGCAGCTAAATTACACTAAAAGATTCTTATGAAACGAAACTTATTCCCGATCACGCTGCTTCTGGCAGGAGTCATGATGCTCGCTTCATGTCTCAACGACGAAGATGACAGCATCAAAATCACATATTACGGCGATGCCGCCCTCACCTCGTTTTCCGTTGGAACGCTGACGAGGACATACCTCAACAACAAAGGTGAGGCATTGAAATCCACCGTCGACGGTACCGACAGCACGACAACGGTAGACGGAAGCAAATACAAGTTCACCATCGACCAGCTGAAGCGTGAGATATATAATGCCGACTCGCTGCCGGCAGGTACCGCCGTGAGCAAGGTTGTATGCTCGTTGGCGAGCAAGAATTCCGGAGTGGTGTATGTAAAGAGAATGGCAAGCGACACCCTCGATTATTTCACCGGAAACGATTCCATCGACTTCAAAGACAAGAGAGTGTTCAGGGTGTATTCCACCGACGGACAGTCATACAGAGACTATAACGTGGAAATCCGCGTACACAAAGAGCTCGCAGACTCCTTTGAGTGGCAGAGAGAAGATGTGTCGAACATCCTTCCAGACCTCGGCAAATACAAGGGAGTGAAGATCTTCGCCATGGGCGAAAAAGTGTTTGCGATGGTCAACGACGGAGCCGCCTCGTTCGTAATGCGCAAGGGAATCAACGACAACAGCCGTTGGAACACGGTGACGCCCAACGTGAATACCGTGTTCTCGCCGGATGCCTACAAGAATGTGGCGACACTCGACGGGTGGATATATATGCTCACCAACGGCATTATGTTCAAGTCGAAAGACGGAGCTGAATGGCAGAACGTGAATGTACAGGGAGTGGAAAACCTGAAGCAGCTCGTGGGAGCGTCAGCAACAAAACTCTATGCCATCACACAGAACGGTATGGCATCGTCGAAAGACGGCGAGGTGTGGACCGACGTGGCACTCGACGGCGACAAGAACCTGCTGCCTACCGGAAGCATCAGCTTCTGCACCATGCCTTCGACGACGAATAAAGGCGTGGACCGACTCGTGATGGTGGGAAATTCCGCAAAGGCAGACACCGCCGCCGTGGTGTGGGGAAAGATTGAAGACTACAGCGAGGAACAGGACTCATACTCATGGTCGCTATATGAAGGAAACTACAAGAAGGAACTGCCTAATATGGCAGGACTCTCAGTGGTGAGATACGACGGAAGACTCTATGCCATCGGAGGCGCAGGACTCGGCGGCAGCACCGCACAGCCATACGCACAGCTCTATTTCAGCAAAGACCAGGGCCTGACATGGCATAAGAGCACACTCTTCACACTGCCAGCCGACATGCCGAAGGACGTGGACCCCAATACGCTGAGCATGACGACAGACAAATACAACAACGTGTGGATAATCAGTGCCTCTACGGCACAGGTGTGGAAGATGCGCATCAACCGCCTCGGATGGAAGACCGAACAGACGGCTTTCAGCGAGTGACCGTTTTAGAAATTCACAGAGCATGGGCGGATATGGTATCCGCCAGCCGGCGAAAGGCCGGTTTGCCGAACGCCATGCCTAATATATAATAAGGTGTAAAGAATATACAGCCCCAGAAGGCAGAAAACATATAAAATGACAACATCGCATATCCAGAATATCCTATATGCTGCGCCCCGTGAAGCACGCTCTGCAGGAGTGATGAGGCTCGCGGAACGAGGATGGGCTTTGCTTCTCCTGCTCCTCCTGCTGCCGCTGACGATGCAGGCACAGGAAGACGACATGTATAAGATGGAGATAGGAGCCGGTGTGGGACTGGTGAGCTATGAGGGCGACTTCAACGGGAGCGTGGCAAAGAACGCACAGCCCGGAGCATCCCTCGTGTTGCGCCGCGTGTTCAATCCATATATGGGACTGAAACTTAATCTCCTCTACGGCAAGCTGAAAGGCGACTCCGACGGGGAGAAGACATACTATCCCGACTATCAGCAGGAGAAATACAGCTTCAGCAACACGCTGATGGACCTCTCGCTGACATACGAATACAACTTCTGGCCCTATGGCACGGGACGTGACTACAGAGGGGCGCAGAAGATAACGCCATTCGTGTTTCTCGGTCTTGGAGCCACATACGTGAAGACAAGCGACAAGAGCGTCTTCACCGGAAACTTCCCGCTCGGAGTGGGAGTGAAATACAAGTTGGGAAAGCGGGTGAACCTCGGACTGGAATGGGCAATCCATTTCTCCCTCAGCGATGAGCTTGACGGAGTGAAGGACCCCTATATGATAAAGAGTAGCGGACTGTTTAAAAACACCGACTGCTACTCGGCTCTGCAGCTGACGCTGACATACAGCTTCATGCAGAAATGTAGAACTTGCAACAGTGACAAATATGACTGACAACCAGAACATTATACCCCTGGATATGGAGCGCATACCGCAGCATATCGCCATCATCATGGATGGTAACGGACGGTGGGCTACGGAAAGAGGAAAGGAGAGAAGCTACGGACATCAGGCCGGAGTGGAATCGGTGAGGAGAATAACATCGGAGTGTACGAGACTTGGAGTGAAATACCTCACGCTATATACATTCTCCACAGAAAACTGGAACAGACCTGCCGACGAGGTGGCAGCCCTCATGGGACTCGTGCTCACGGCACTGGAAGACGAGCTGTTCATGAAGAACGACGTGCGCTTTCAGGTGATCGGCGACATCGACCGTCTGCCGGAGGAGGTGCAGAAGAAACTGCAGGAGACCATAGACCATACCGCCGACAACAAGGCAATGACAATGGTCATAGCCCTCAGCTACTCGTCAAGATGGGAGATAACGAAGGCGGTGAAGGAGATATCAACGCTCGTGGCAGAAGGAAAAGCCAAGGCCGACGACATCAACGAGGACTTCATCAGCAAGCATCTCGTCACCAGTTTCATGCCAGACCCCGACCTGCTGATACGCACCGGAGGAGAGCTGCGCATATCAAACTACCTGCTATGGCAGATAGCATATTCAGAACTCTATTTCTGCGACACATACTGGCCCGACTTCGCCGAGGCAGACCTTCACAAGGCGATAGCCAGCTACCAGTCAAGGCAGCGACGCTTCGGAAAGACAGAGGAGCAGGTGGAACAGGAGGAAAACTGAGGCAAAAGGAGAACAAGAAGACAAAAGATTATACGACATAAACAACGATGAATAAGTTATTAAAGAAAGTGCTGTTGTGCATAGCAGCGGTGATAATGGCATCCGATGCCTGTGCACAGGAGAAGATCGTAAACCCAGACATAACATACGCTGGATCACCACGCAACTGCGTCATCGCCGGCATCGCCGTATCAGGTGTGGACGGATACGAAGACTATATGCTGACAGGTATCTCAGGACTCACCGTGGGACAGGAGATATCTGTGCCGGGACAGGAAATCACCGACGCTGTGAAAAGATACTGGCGCCATGGACTCTTCTCAAAGGTCACCGTAGCCGCCGACTCCATCATCGGCGACAAGATATTCCTGCATTTCTATCTTGCCACCCGTCCGCGTGTGTCGGTAATCAACTACACGGGAGTGAAGAAATCGGAAAGAGAAGACATGGAGACGAAACTCGGACTGCTCAAAGGCAGCCAGATAACTCCAAACATGCTCGACAGAGCGAAGACCCTCGCCGAGAAATACTTCAAGGACAAGGGCTTCAACAATGCCGAGATAACGATAACCCAGATTGACGACATCTCCAACAAGAACCAGGTCATCCTCAATGTTGATGTGGACAAGAAGGAGAAGATAAAGGTGAGAAACATCATCATCGATGGCAACAAACAACTGTCTACCAAGAAGATAAAGGGTGGACTCTTCTCGAAGGGCGCCCTCGGCAAGATCCGTGAGGCAGGCAAACTGTCGAGCTTCCTGAAAGCCACCAAGTTCACGCCGGAGAGATATAAGGAAGGCAAGCAGGCGCTGCTCGACAAATACTACGAGCTGGGATACCGCGATGCCGCAATACTGGAAGACAGCGTGTGGGAAAACGACCCCAAGCATGTGAACATATATCTGAAAGTCACAGAAGGAAAGAAATACTATATCCGCAACATCACATGGGTGGGCAACACCGTATTCACCACCGACTATCTCAACCGTGTGCTCGGCATGAAGAAGGGCGATGTGTATAACCAGAAGCTGCTCGGCAAACGACTCAGCGAAGATGAGGACGCCGTGGGCAACAACTACTGGAACGACGGATACCTCTTCTATAACCTGCAGCCGACAGAGGTGAACATCGTGGGCGACTCCATCGACCTGGAGATGAGAATCTTCGAGGGACAGCAGGCGCATATCAGCAGAGTGCGCATCAACGGCAACACAAGACTCTATGAGAACGTGATACGCCGTGAGCTCCGCACAAAGCCAGGCGACCTCTTCTCGAAGGATGCCCTGCAGCGTTCTGCCCGTGAGCTCGCATCGATGGGACATTTCGACCCGGAGCAGATACAGCCAGACGTGAAGCCGAACTACGAAACAGGAACCGTGGACATCTCCTACGACCTCGTGCAGAAGTCAAACGACCAGGTGGAGTTCTCGCTCGGATGGGGACAGACCGGTGTGATCGGTCGTGTAGGACTGAAGCTCAACAACTTCTCGATGCGCAACCTGTTCAACAAAAACCGTGAGCACCGCGGCATCATGCCTATCGGCGACGGAGAGACACTCTCGCTCGGCGCCCAGACCAACGGTTCATACTATCAGTCGTATAACGCTTCATATTCCACAAACTGGTTCGGAGGCAAGCGACCGATACAGTTCACCGTCGGTGCATACTTCTCAAAGCAGACCGACGTGAACAGCAACTACTACAGCAGTGCGCTGATGAACAACTATTACTACAACCACTACGGATACGGAAGCTCATACAACCCTAACTACGAGAACTATCTCGACCCAGACAAATATGTGGAGCTGTTCGGAATATCAGTGGGATGGGGCAAGCGCCTGCGCTGGCCTGACGACTACTTCACCCTCTCGGCCGAGGTGTCGTTCCAGAGATATATGTTGAAGAACTGGCAGTACTTCATCGTGACAGACGGTAACTGCAACAACCTCAACTTCTCGCTCTCGCTCTCAAGAACATCTACCGACAACCAGCTCTTCCCACGTCGTGGATCAGAGTTCCAGGCTTCTGTGACAATCACTCCGCCATGGTCAAAGTTCCAGAAGAAAGACTATGCCAACCTTGCCACCGACCCTCAGTCGCCTAACTACAAGGACGAGCAGCAGGAGAAATACCGTTGGGTGGAGTATCACAAATGGAAGTTCAAGGCACGTACCTTCACTGCCCTCACCAATGGCCAGAAGTGCCTCGTGCTCATGGCACGCGCCGAGATGGGACTCCTGGGATCATACAACAAGCACAAGAAGTCACCGTTCGAAACATACTATGTGGGAGGTGACGGTATGAGCGGATACTCTTCAGGTTATGCTGAAGAGACCATCGGACTCCGTGGATACGAGAACGGTACGGTGGGATACAACAGCTATGCCTACGACCGCTTCACCATGGAGCTTCGCTATCCGTTCCTGCTCGGCAACACCACAATCTACGGGCTCACCTTCGTGGAGGCAGGTAACGCCTGGAGCGACACCAAGAAGTTCAACCCGTTCGACATGAAGCGCTCTGCCGGTATCGGTGTGCGTATCTATCTGCCGATGGTGGGACTGATGGGTATCGACTGGGCATACGGTTTCGACAAGGTGCTCAACGGATCATCGTATAAGAGAGGCGGATCGCAGTTCCACTTCATCCTCGGTCAGGAGTTCTAAATAATGGATAAAGAAAATATTAACACAATGAAGAAACTATTGTTTATCGCCGTGATGCTGGTTTCAGCATTGGGCATGAGCGCACAGAAGTTCGCTCTCGTCGATATGGAGTATATCCTCAAGAATATCCCTGCCTATGAGCGTGCCAACGAGCAGCTCTCTCAGGTGGCAAAGAAATGGCAGGCAGAAGTCGACGCCATGGGCACAGAGGTGCAGACGCTCTACAAGAACTATCAGAACGAGTCGGTATTCCTTTCGCAGGAGCAGAAGAAAGCCCGTCAGGAAGCCATCCTCGCCAAGGAGAAAGAGGCAAGCGAACTGAAAAAGAAATATTTCGGACCGGAAGGCGAACTGTTCAAGAAGCGCACCAGTCTGATGACCCCTATACAGGAGGAGATATACAATGCCGTGAAGGACATCAGCGAGCTGCGCGGATATTCCCTCGTGCTCGACCGTGCTTCAGACACCGGCATCATCTTCGCTTCGCCAAAGGTGGACATCAGCAATGAGGTGCTTACCAAGCTCGGATATTCAGCCAACTGATTTGGTGATGGATTATTTGGTGGGTAATAAAAAACATATTACATTTGCACCGCACAGAGAAAACGTGGAAAGACAAGAATAATATTAATAACAAAACAAATAAACAACGAAAATGAAAAAAATGATTTTAATGTTGATGTTGTTCGCTCCTATCGCAACATTCGCACAGAAGTTCGGACATGTCAACGCACAGGCCGTTATGGAGAGCCTGCCAGAGTTCATTAAGGCACGCGCTGAGGTTGAGGGTCAGGCAAAGGTCTATGACAACCAGCTCAAGGAGATGCAGACAGAAATCCAGAAGAAGGCTGAGGAGTATGACAAGACTCAGGCTACTATGAACGATACCAAGCGCAAGGAGACAGAGGCTACTCTGCAGGACCTCTACCAGAAGTTCCAGCAGGCTCAGCAGGATAACGCTCAGGCTATCCAGAAGCTCCAGAACGAGAAGCTCCAGCCTATCGTTACAAAGCTCCAGAACGCCATCAAGAACGTTGGCAAGGCTGGCGGTTATGTTTACATCATGGACCTCTCAAGCGGTATTCCATACATCAGCGACACTCTCAGCAAGGACGTTACTGCTGACGTGAAGGCTGAGCTCAACAAGCTGAAGTAATACAGACCGCAAATACGGTGGACAGTGAATGAGGCGGATGACGGAAGTCTGAAGTCTGTCATGTGCAGTCACCGTGGAGATATTACATACGGAGTGTGTCAAAAGTAGAGGACTGCGCCTTATAACGCTCCTTGCTTTTGACACATTCTGCTTTAAATCAACAATACCTATCAGATTATGAAAAGAATTTTCTTATTTCTCTTCGTTGCCATCTTCGCTTTTGCTGCTGAGGCACAGGATTTCAAGTTCGCTTATTTCAGTTATGGCGAAGCCCTCAAGTCGATGCCCGACTATGAGCTGGCTGCCACCAATGTGAACAAGCTGCGCAACCAGTATGACAACGAACTGAAGAAGGCAGAAGACGAGTTCAACGCCAAATATGAGGACTTTCTCGAGAACCAGCGCACCCTCGCTCCAGCCATCCTCGACAAGCGTCAGGCAGAGCTGCAGGAACTGTTACAGAAGAACCTGAAGTTCAAGGAGGAAGCCAAGCGTCTGCTCTCTCAGGCAGAAAACGATGCCTTCGCTCCTCTCAAGCGTAAGCTCAATGCAACGGTAAAGAAAATCGGTATGGAGCGTGGCTATGCCTTCGTGCTGAATACCGACGGCGACGCCTGCCCGTATGTTGACAGTACCAAGGGCGATGACATCAGCGTGATAATCGCTGACGCACTGAAATAATCCCCAACCGGTCTATAAGACTGATTGGGAACAATTGCGTAACAACTATGGTTTGCAATCATATAAACATCATACTACTATGATTGAATCTACAGGTAAAACAGGTCCTATCGGAGTGTTCGATTCCGGCTATGGCGGACTGACCATCCTTCATCAGATGCGTCAGCTGCTGCCGCAGTACGACTATCTCTATCTCGGCGACAACGCCCGTGCTCCGTATGGTCCACGGTCGTTCGACATCGTATATCAGTTCACTCGTGAGGCAGTGGAGAAACTGTTCAGCATGGGATGCCATCTCGTCATCCTCGCCTGCAACACCGCCTCCGCCAAAGCCTTGCGGTCGATACAGCAGAATGACCTGCCGCAGATAGACCCCAACCGCCGTGTGCTCGGCGTGATACGTCCCACGGCGGAATGTATCGGCAGCATCACGCAGTCGCGCCACGTGGGCATCGTTGCTACCGCCGGAACCATCAAGAGCGAGAGCTATGTGATGGAGATACACAAGCTCTATCCCGACATCACCGTGACGGGAGAGCCATGCCCCATGTGGGTGCCGCTGATAGAAAACAACGAATATGATAGTCCAGGTGCCGACTATTTCGTGGAAAAGCGCATCGGCAATCTGATGCGCCGCGACCCGCAGATAGACTCCATCATCCTCGGCTGCACCCATTATCCGCTGCTTCTGAACAAGATTCTGAAGTATGTGCCGCGTGGTGTGCGCATCGTGCCGCAGGGCGAATATGTCGCCAACAGTCTGAAAGACTATCTCATGCGTCATCCTGAGATGGATATGCGCTGCTCCAAGCACGGCACCTGCCATTATCTCACTACAGAGAGTGCAGAGAAGTTCCGTGAGTCAGCACAGCTCTTCCTCAACGAGGATATCGATGTGGAGCGTGTCGTGTTGGGATAAACAACAATTTCTCCCGATTTTCTTGCTTTTCCCATTTTAAAATCTTATGTTTGCACCTTGGAAAGTGCAGATGAATCCGGAATATGCACCTTTGAAGGTGCATTTCTTGTAATTAAGTGCACCTTGGAAGGTGCATTTTGTGGTATTATATGCACTTTGGAGAGTGCAAACTTTATTATGGAACCAACTTCGGCGGTATAAAAATAATACGGATATGGATATTACACTTGTTAACTTCATGAACGAACAGTTAAGTCTTGTAAGTTTAGACTTCAAACGCTATATGTATGAGAAGTTGCCTTGGGAGGCAAGGCTCGTAGGGTTGATGGGACCGCGTGGTGTCGGTAAGTCAACAATGATACTGCAGCGAATCAAGGAGATGGCAGAGGCAGATCAGCAACAAACTCTCTACATATCGGCAGATCACAGTTATTTCACCACGCATACCTTTGTGGATACAGCTGACGAGTTTGTGAGAGAAGGTGGTAAATGGCTGTTTATAGACGAAGTTCATAAATATGACGGCTGGTCGAGAGAATTGAAGCAGATTTATGATTCCCATCCAGAGCTGCATATATTCTTTACTGGTTCTTCAGTACTTGATATTCTTGAGGGTGAAGCCGATTTGAGTCGGCGTGCATTACTGTTTGATATGCAGGGGCTGTCTTTCCGTGAATACCTCGAATTGTTTCATGGCATCAAGACACCAGTCAGGAGTCTTGAGGATGTGTTGGATGGCAATACACGTATCGAAGGCATTCTCCATCCCATACCATTGTTCAACAAGTATTTGCGTGAAGGCTATTATCCATTCGCAGAAGAAGGCTATGTGCAGCAGAGACTGCAACAGGTGGTTCGCCTTACTATGGAAGTAGACATACCACAGTTTGCTAATATGTCGCCAGCTACGGGTAAGAAATTACGTAGGATGCTGACGATCATAGCCGCTAATGTGCCTTACAAGCCGGAGGCTACAGGTCTGGCAAATGAAATAAAGGTGAGCAGAAATGATATCCCTACTTATCTGCTATATATGGAAAAGGCAGGTATGATAGGTCAGTTGCGCGATGAGACAGGCGGAATGAGAGGCTTGGGAAAGGTGGAAAAGGTTTATCTTGACAACACCAATCTGATATATGCCATATCTGGCGAGAATGCCAACATAGGTAATGTCAGGGAAACGTTCTTTTACAACCAGACCCGTCTGGCATGTGATGTTACATCTTCCAAGGTATCAGACTTCGCCATAGGTAAATATACTTTTGAGATTGGAGGAGCAAAGAAAAGCCACCGCCAAATAAGGGATGTTGAAAATGCTTTTGTGGTGAGGGATGATATGGAATATGCAAATGGTGATATACTCCCGTTATGGAGTTTCGGACTATTGTATTGATTCCAATCTGTGGAACTCCAAATTATTTCAGAATTTCCAACGCAGCTGCAACTGTATGTCGGTGAGAGATGATGCATCCACCTGTTGCAGTGCCGTTCCCACTTGCGAACGGTCGAAATAATCGGTCGTGCCAGCCTTTGCCATCACGTATAGACGCTTGGTGGGCATATACTTGACGATGAGCGCATAGCGGATTCCTTCGCCGTAATACGACGGGAAGGAGAAATCATAAAGCATGCCGCGTTCATAGCTGTATATGCTGCTGTAGTAATCGTCGGTGTGGAAATATCCGCATGTGGCGTAGATGGCGAAGCGGCGTATTGCCGTGGTGCCACCGCCGAGAGAAGCCATATATCCGTTGCTGCGCTCTTTGAATACCGTTGTGGTGCCGTCTATCTGAGCCTTTATGCTCCAGCTGCCGCCATCGTATAGTGCCGCCAGGCGAGCACGCTGGTCTGTCTTGTAAATCAGTGCCGTCTTGTCGGCATTGTCTTTCTGCCGCTTCTTCAGCCGGTAGCGTCCTGTCAACGTGAGACGACCTGTGGTGTAAACGGCAGAAAACATGTTGTCGAAAGAACGAGATGCCGTTGATGCCTGATACCGTGCCCACGGGAAATAAGCTGCGTCGGCGTAATAGCTCAGCAGCAGACCGCCAAAGGGCTTCCAGTCAGCCCCCACATACACTCCGCTTTCGTTTTGCACCCTTCCTCCGTCGCTGTAGCTTTGAGAGAAGAGCGAATAATACTTGTATGAATAATATCTCTGCACGAGGCGCATGGTGAAATTAGACGCCAGGCGGTATGACATCGTGTTTATCGTAGCCCATGCGTGGCTGCTTCCCGTTGCCGTTTCTCCCCTGAAGGAGAACAGTCCGCTGCGGTAGCCATAGTCTACGCTCATGCCATAGAAACGTTCGCCCTGGGGATAATATCTGCGGTACAGCGAATTGGTGTTTGGACAGAGGCGCTTGTCGAGGCTCGTGTAGTATGCCGACACGCCGCCAACGAAATGCGACTTCATGAACGAGAGGTTCGCTCCGGCGGCAAACTGCGAAGCGTTGTTTTTCTTCTTCATCTCCGTCTCCGTGCGGTGGTATCCAGTCTTCAGTATCGTGGCTATAGAACCGTCGTCGTTGTTCAGCGTGGCGTCGATATACCGGTATGATACGAAAGCAGTGAGATCGAGACATGGAGAAATCCTCACCGTGGCGGCACCGCCCTGCATATAGTTGCCGGATGACCGTGAGGAATGCGGACGGATGGCAGTTCCCGCCTTGTTGAAAGAAGCCATTGAGGTGGTCTTTCCTATCGAGAAATCATTGTTCACGAGCAATCCCATTCCCATCTTCACCTTGTAGCGTCCGAGAGTGAGAGCCTTGAGGCGTCCGAGTTTCCTTATAGAGAGATAATATGAATAGAAGTCGTAGCCCATGCTGTTGCGGCCAGAGAAAAACGGTTCGCCGGCATCCTGCGCTCCCACGATGCCCAGTCTGAAATTGTCGGTATAGCGGTATTCGTAGCGAATGCTGTGGCGGTATTTATATCCCATATACCCGTTTTTGTCACCTTTCCGCTCGTAGAGAGGAATGTTGCCGGTGGCGGTGAGGATGTTCTCACCGTATTTGATGATGTTTTTGAGCGTCAGTGAGCTGCGCTTCTCCACGGGAGTTATCACTATGAAGTATGGCAACAGCCGTCGGTTGGTGAATGTCAGAGACCGTATCATGGCGAGTTCGGCTGTGGTTTTCATCTCCTGGTTTCGGTATATATATTCCAGGATGTCAGCTACCTCATCGTCGCTGAGGAATGGTATGCGCTCAAGGTCCTCGCGGGTGGCGTGGTTGATGTCAACCGGCGACTGTTCGAGGTCGCACAGCGCATCGTACATGGATTCCCACTGCGCCACATCCTCGTCGCTGTCGTCCATCATTTCGCCTATAATCGCCTGCCAGGCGTGTTGCTGTGATGTAGCCTCCTCTTGTGCCGATGAGCAGAGAGAAACGGCGAGAAACAGAATGACAAGCATCCCGTACCTACGGATTATTGATCTAAACCTTGCGTTTGTGTGCATGTTGCGGTATGGTATTAGAATTGTGATTATATTCAATATGTTGCTTTTCAGCTTATATGATACAAAGGTAATGAAAAAAACGGACAAAGAGGTCGGGCTTGATTATTTCTCAAAAAAAAACATCACCCACAATCCTTCCGGATCATGGGTGATGCTGATAGGTTCTTATTTCAGAGAGATGCCGTTATGCCATCTCTTCGATAGCCTTGTCTCCACGCTGACCTTTGTCGCGGCGGCTCAATGTCATGTAGGCAATAGGAGCAGCAACGAAGATAGATGAGAGAGTACCGAATATCACACCGAGAATCATTGCGAACGCGAAGCTGCGGATGTTGTCACCACCGAGGATGAAGATACAGAGCAACACGATCAATGTAGTGAGAGAGGTGTTCACGGTACGGGCCAGTGTCTCATTCAGAGAGTTGTTGAATATCGTGAAGAAGTCGCGCTTCTTGTAGAGGCCGAGGTTCTCGCGGATACGGTCGAATACCACCACCTTATCGTTGATAGAGTAACCGATAACGGTAAGGATAGCTCCGATGAACGTCTGGTCGATCTCGAGAGAGAAAGGAACGACGTTCCACAGGAGTGAGTAGAAGCCCAATACCACTACAGTATCGATTGCGAGGGCAACGCTGGCTCCGAGAGAGAATGCCAAGTTGCGGAAACGCAACAGAATGTAGAGGAAGATGGCGATGAGGGCGAAGATGACGCTGATGATAGCACCGTATGTGATATCCTTAGCCACCGACGGACCAACCTTTGCACTGCTGATGATAGAACCACCGGCACGCACGTCAGGATTCTTGAAAGCCTCTACGCTCTTCTGGGTTACCATACCCTCTTTGCTCAACGCCTTGAAGAGGATTTCCTCTACCTCGTCGTCGATTGTAGGGCTGTTAGACTCTATCTTGTAGTTGGTAGAGATACGGATTGTCTTGTGGTCAGTACCCAATGCCAATGCGCTTACAGAACTGTTAGGGAACGAGGTCTGCAGAGCTCTTGACACATCCTCCGGCTCAACGGCCTTCTCCAGTTTCACAACGTAGTTGCGACCACCGGTGAAGTCGATGCTCTTGCTCAAGCCGCGAACGAAGAAGCTAACCACGAATACTGCAATGAGAATACCAACTACTGTGAAGGTCTTCTTATACATGTTCATGATGCCCACGTGGTTGTTCTGCAAGAAGTTGCGGGAGAGACGTGTGGTGAAGTTCTGTTTCAGCCACTTGTCCTTAGCCAGGCGGTTTTCGTAAATGAGGCGTGTGAGGTATACTGCGGTGAAGAATGAGCAGCAGATACCGATGATAAGAGTAGTGGCGAATCCACGTACAGGACCTGTACCGAATACGAACAGGATAACACCAGTGATGATAGAGGTGAGGTTGGAGTCGAAGATAGCCGAGAAGGCATTTCCGTAACCAGCCTTGATAGCCTCACGCAGAGCCTTGCCCTTGCGAAGCTCCTCCTTCGTACGTTCATAGATAAGCACGTTAGCGTCGACCGCCATACCGAGTGTCAATACGATACCGGCGATACCAGGCATCGTAAGCGCCGCCTGGAACGACGTCAGGATTCCGAGTGTGAAGAAGAGGTTGACGAGCAAAGCAAAGTTTGCCATCATACCAGGGATGAAGTCATACATGAGAACCATGTAGAGCATCAAGAGGATGAACGCCACGGCGAATGAGATGAGACCCTGCTGGATTGACTGTGCACCGAGTGTAGGACCAACCACGTCTTCCTGCACGATACGTGCCGGAGCAGGCATACGTCCGGACTTCAGAGTGTTTGCCAAGTCCTTGGTGTCCTCAATGGTGAAGTTACCTGTAATCTGAGAGTTACCGCCTGAAATCTCGCCGTTTACGCGAGGTGCGCTATATACGGCACCGTCGAGAACGATGGCGATAGCCTTGTTGATGTTTGCCTTTGTCATCTCTGCCCAGCGGCGTGCACCGTCAGAGTTCATCGACATACTTACGCTTGGTCGGTTGCTCATCTGGTCGAACTCATCCTTGGCGTCGGTGATCACGTCACCTTCGAGCGGAGCATGGCCGTTGCTCTGTGTAACCTTCAGTGCATAAAGCTCATAAACGTTCTTTACAGAAAGTCCGTCAGCCGGCTTCGCACCCCAAAGGAGCTTGAGGTCAGAAGGCAGAACCTGCTTTGCGGCAGCAGAATAGATAATCTTGTTCACGGCAGCAGTGTCGCGCACGTTGGCATAACCAACAACGCTGAGAGAACCCTGTGGCGCGAGCTGCAGAACTGCGAGAAGCGGATTTGTCTTCTTTGCCTGTGCCATCTGTGCACTCTCAGAGCTTGCAGCAGCCTTGGCAGCGCTGTTCTTGTTGGCGTTGACCTTGAGCTTTGCAGGAGAAGTCTTCTCGGCAACCTCAGCCTTCTCGGCAGCGTCGTCCTTCTTCTCAGTGGCAGCGGTGTCTTTCTTCACCTCGCCGCCGTTAGCCATTGTCTGGTCGAGCTGGCGCAGGTAAGGAGTGATTTCCTCGCTGTTGTATGTCTCCCAGAATTCAAGGTTTGCGCTACCCTGGAGGAGCTTGCGCACACGCTCAGGCTCACGAACACCAGGCATTTCCACCATGATGCGGCCTTCCTGGCCTTCGAGCTTCTGGATGTTAGGCTGTACGACACCAAACTTGTCGATACGGTTGCGAACGACGTTGTATGAGTTGTCGATAGCCGACTGCACCTGTGAGCGGAGAGCCTTCTCCACCTCCTTGTCGGAGCTCTGGGTGCTTACCTGTCCCTTGAGCTGCTGTGTGGCAAAGATTTCTGCCAGGCGGTGGCCAGGTGCGTTCTGACGATAATACTTGATGAAGAGAGAGATGAAGTCGCTCTGACTTGTCTCTTCCTCCTTCTTAGCCTGTTCCATAGACTTCACGAAGGCAGCGTCTGTCTTGTGGTCAGCCAGTGTCTCCACTACGTCCGGAACGGAAATCTCCAAGATAACATTCATACCGCCCTTCAAGTCAAGACCCAGACCGATCTGGGTTTCGAGACATCTCTGGTAGGAATAAATGCCGAGGTACTTCACTGAGTCTTTGTAATCCTGCTGAGCAATAGGATCTTTTATCTTTGCTGCCTCGCTGTCATAATAGTTTGTGGCAACGGAGAAAGACAAATAGAAGATGCTTGCAAGGGTCATCAAGACTGCCAGTACAATTACAATTCCTTTGTTTTGCATTTTGTTTTTATTGATTTAATTATAGTTTTTCAGATATATCCTGCATCATTGCCTTGCTGCTCTGAAGCGGGACTCCGCAGGGGCTCCCCGAGGCTTTGATACGTGAAGTTTCTTGTCGGGGCATGATGGTTTCCGTGTGAGAAAGCACAATACAGCCCTACATAGCGTGCAAAGATACTGATTTTTTTTAAACTTCTTAAACTGTCAGTGTGTTTTTTTATCATTATGCAGAGATTTCTTTACAAATCCCCACAGAGGATAGTGGTCGGAGACATTGATGCTCCTGTCTACGGTGAAGTTGTAGGGGTGCCAGTCGTTGGAGCACATCACGTTGTCGATGCGCACGTAGATACGGTTGTAGTGATAGGATATGCCGGGACCGTTGGCTGTCGTCACGTAGCAGTCGGTGAGGGTTCTGGCGAGCAGATGGTGGCAATATGAGATGGGGGTGTCGTTGAAGTCGCCGAAGAGGAGGATAGGTTCTCCCTTGCGGCTTTCTATATATCTGATGACACCTTCCACCTGAGGCACCCTGCGCTTGGCTGCTTCGCCCAGGCGCACTATCATGCGCTTGGAGTCCTGGCGTACGGAACGGTTCTCCCAGTCTCCCTTCACGATATTGCGGAACTCGCTGCGCTCTTCCAGGGTGAGGCCCGATGTCTCGAAGTGGCAGTTTATCACCGTGGTGCGGTCGCCGTCGATAAGCACCTCGTAGGCTCCGCACATGCAGCCGGAGAGTTCGGGGTTGATGCGCGTCTTCGACAGTATGGGGAATTTGCTCAGCACTATCTGCACCTCGCCGTTCACGCCGTTGCGCATGGTGTCGATGTATTCGTATTCCTTCTTGAAGGCGTCGCGTATGACATCAGAAAACGCCGCCTCCTGCATGCAGACTATGGAGGCGCCGCTGCCGTTCACGTAGTCGGCTATCTTCTGTATGCTCGCCGAGTCGCCGTTGTGGAACATATACACGTTGTACGACATCACCTTTATGGCGCCGTCGGGAGTGGAATGCAGCATGTTGAGTGGTGAATAGAAATGTGCCGGAATGTAGCACAATACGTATCCCGCTAACGGTATGAGCGTGAGGCGCTTCCATGTGAGCAGAAACAATACGAGGAAGCCGCCGTTTATGAGCAGGAATATGGGGAAGACAAGTCCGACATTGGCAAAGAGGGGGTGCTCCACGGGGTTCAGCTTGTAGCTGTATCCCACGGCCAACATCACGCATACCGTGACGGCACTCGCTGCCGCCAGCATGTGCATAGTGAACTTCTTGACTTTGTCCATCCGCTTATTTCTTGCCGTTTTCAAAGAGTTTCCTCTTTTCCTTTTCGCTCAGACTGTCGTATCCGCTCTTGCGTATCTTGTCGAGGATATGGTCTATCTCCTCCTGTTCCTTGTTCTTGCGGGCGTTGTAGTCCCAGTCGCTTTCCCTGCTGCCTCCGCCGAAAGAAGAGTTGTCGTGACCCGGCTTCTTGAAGCGCGAGAAGAAATCTTTCAGTTTGTCGGCAATGCTTCTGCCGCCGGTGCTGCCATAGCCCGAACCATATCCGCCACCATAGAAACCGCCGCCGTATCCACCGTTGGGATGGCGCTGCCAATAGCGGATGAGCAGATAGCCGAAGAGCATGCCGCCGAGGTGTGCGAAATGTGCCACGCTGTCGCCTGGCATTCCGAGGCCGAGCGAAAGTTCAAGCACGGCATATATTGCAACGAACCACTTTGCCTTGATGGGCACGGGTAGCGGGAATATGAATATCCTCTCCTCCGGAAACAGCATTCCGAAAGCCAGCAGTATGCCGTATATCGCTCCGGAGGCACCCACTGTGGTCCATGTGTTGAGCGCGAACTCGTTGGCATGCACCGCAGTCATCACGTCGCCGATGCCGAACTCCGGATATGCTCCCTTCATCGTGAGATAGAAGGAGATGAACTGTGCCACCATCTGTATCAGACCGGCTCCGATGCCGCAGGTGAGATAGTAGGTGAGGAAACGCTTCGGTCCCCACACCGTCTCCACGATGCGTCCGAACATCCATAGGGCGAACATGTTGAAGAAGATGTGCGACAGACCGGCGTGCATGAACATGTATGTCACGAGCTGGTACAGGTGGAAGTCTGACACGAGGAAGAAATGCAGTCCAAGCAGACTGTTGAGGTCGATATTCAGTCGTGAGAAGACGAAATATGCCGCGAACATCAGCACATTTATTATCAACAGGTTTTTCGTTATCGTAGGAATATTGCGCATAATATTAAAACGTCATTATTTGATTAATTCAGGTGGCAAAAGTACTAAAAATATCCGTGAAATGCTATTATAGAGGGGGATAAGACACTTTTTTTAATCTTATTCATAACTTTTTCCTGATTTTTATTTGAATTTAAAAAGGATTGCGCTATATTTGCGAAACATTTTCCTGCGTAAACCTTGCTTCGCCAGCGTATTACGCATATATACGACAAATTTATTAATCAAATAAAAAACATCAATTATGAACAAGACAGAACTTATAGACAAAATCGCTGAAGGCGCTGGTTTGACAAAGGCTGACGCAAAGAAGGCTCTTGAGGCTACAACAGCGGCAATAAAGGATGCTCTCGTAGCAGGTGACAAGGTGGCTTTGATCGGTTTCGGTACATTCAGCGTTAACGAGCGTCCAGCTCGCGAGGGTATCAACCCTGCAACAAAGCAGAGGATTCCAATCGCAGCCAAGAAGGTTGCCAAATTCAAGGCTGGTGCTGACCTCGACGAGGCTCTGAACTGATTTTTTCAGAAAGCAACGCTTTTGGCATGATTGCCAAGAAATAAAATAGGGCTTCCCCACGGGAAGCCCTTATTTTGTTTCTTTATTTTATCCCAAGCCGGTCATTAGGGCTTGTACGCCAACTCCAATATATCCATTGTCATCCATGATAATTGAACCAAAAACGGGCACGCTGCTTGCCCAACTGGGGCAAGTAGCTTTCTCAACTGGGGCAAGCACCTTGCCCCAGCTGGGCAGATTTTACGCCAAACGGTTGTCCAATAAGTTCATATTGCAATATCCATATTCCTATTTGCAGGATTCTGCCGACTTATGCAATTCCTGTCGTCCGAATTCCATTCATCTGATTCCCTTTCGCCTGACAATTATCTCTCGTCTTCAAACCATCCAGACAGTTTGCTGACAATCGGTTGGTAGTCAACTGACTGTTTGTCAGAATATTACAGCAAAAAACCAGATGGTCTGATGGTTTTGGCGTTTTTTTAGTTAGTTCCGTAAAACGGGTACGTTTAGTGATTTTTTCACCGTCACTTACTTTCTTTTCTCCTGTAGTAGAACGATGTCCACCCGTCCGGCAATCTGCTCCGGCGTGATGCCGGTCAGACAAGGATAGTCGCCCTTCGCACATATCTTGTTGCCGTAGATGCTGCACGGTCTGCACGGCATGTCGATCATCACGGCATTGCTCTCGCTCTGTCCCCAGCCCATGAATCCGGCGTAAGGATGGGTAGCTCCCCATACGCTCACCACCGGTGTGCCCACGAGGGATGCGAGGTGCATATTCGAACTGTCCATCGAGAGCATCACGTCGAGATGGCTCATCAGTATCAGTTCCTTGTCTATTCCGCCGAGCACACGGGACGCTATCTCCAGGCGGGGGTTGCGCTCGCGCCATGCCGCCATGGTGTCCATTTCCGACTTGCCGCCGCCGAACATCAGTATTCTTGCGTCGGGATGGCGGTCGGAGATGATGGTCAGCGTCTTTTCCATCTGCTCCTTAGGGTATATCTTGCCTTTATGGGCGGCAAACGGTGCCACTCCTATCCACTGCTGTTCCTCCGGCTTCACGTTGAACGGTTCGGAGAGCTGTGAGAGTTCGTTGCCGCCGTCGGCAAAGATGGATTCAAACTCCACTTTCACCGGATAGCCCAGCTGTGCGAATACGTCGGCATAGTTGCTGAATGGTGTGGGCTGCTGCACGAGCTGCTTGTTCTCCATCGCCGTGATGGCACGTCGTCCGGCTCTATGCTTGTCGATATGTGCCACTTTGAAACGGTCGATATTGAACCTCATGCGCAGATATTTCGACCGCAGCACGCTGTGCAGGTCGGCGATGGCGGTGAAGTTCTTTGCCATCAGCCGGCGGTAAAGGGCGTTCAGCCCCTTCACTCCATGGTACTCGTTCTTGAGGTCAGCTTCCATAAACCCCACGTTGTGTGGCATGTGCTCGAAGAACGGGCGCGCGAATTTCTGGCTAAGCATCGTAATCCTGACGTCAGGATACTGCTTGGCCAGTGAATAGACTACGGGGACCGTCATTGCGACATCGCCCATAGCCGAGAATCTTATTACCAGTATATGGTCGGTTTTCATTCGTGTGCAGAAGGCTGCGGAGCGTGGGCTCCCGCCTTATTTCTTGTTTGCGTAGAGGATAGGGTTAGTAGAAGGGTCGTTGTACATCTTCATCTGTCTGTACACCTTCATGTATTTCCTTCCCGCCTTTATGTCGTCGAGAAGCTGGTCTATGGCAGTGCCGAGGTCTACCTGCTGCTCCAGCAGCACGTTGAGCTTCTTCTGGCACTTGTCGATATGCTCATCGGATGCGTCGCTGCGGTCCACCTGCTCCTTCATGTGGTATATCTTGAGGGCGAGGATAGAGAGGCGGTCAACTGCCCATGCCGGACTTTCCGTATTGATGGTGGCGTCAGCCAAGGGCTTCACGTCATTGTATATCATGCGGAAATAACTGTCAATCTGCTCCACGAGGTCCGTGCGGTCCTGGTTGCTCCTGTCGATGCGGCGCTTCAGGTTGAGAGCCTCTACGGGGTCGATGTGCGGGTCGCGGATGATGTCCTCGAGATGCCACTGCACCGTGTCTATCCAGCACTTCAGATAGAGGCGGTTCTCAATGGAGTCGCGGTCGTACGGGTTGTTTATCTGTGTGTCAACATTGTCTTTCACATGGTAGTCGTTGATAGCCAGATTGAACACCTTGTTACATAGTTGTGAGAATGTCATGACTTTACGTTGTTTAAATTTGTGGCAAATCTAATAAAATAATTTTATATGACCAACTAAAACACAATAAATAACCCATCACGAGGTTATAAAGGCAACATTAAAGGTTTTATGAATCATGAAGATTATTGTTGACGACAAGATTCCGTATATTAGGGAGACGCTTGGTGAGATAAGCCCAGACGTTACCTATTTGAAGGGTGCCGACATATCTGCCGGCGACGTTGAGGACGCTGATGCACTGATAGTGAGAACTAGGACATGCTGCGACGAGAAACTGCTGCAGGGGAGCAAGGTGCAGTTCGTCGCCACCGCCACCATCGGCTACGACCACATTGACACAGAATACATGCAGAAGGCAGGGATAAGCTGGATGAACTGTCCAGGATGCAACTCCGGCAGCGTGGCGCAATATCTGCGTTCTACCCTCATCCTGCTGTGCCGCGAAAAGGGCATATCGCCAGAGAAAGACATCGTCGGTGTGGTGGGCTACGGTCATGTAGGCAGCAAGGTGGTGGCAGAGGCACGCGCCATGGGCTTCAAGGTGCTCGTGTGCGACCCACCGCTTGGCGACGGCGGCAGCACGGAAGAACATTTCGTTGACATGCGGCAGATAGAAAGAGAATGCAGCGTCATAACTTTCCACGTGCCACTCACTAAGGGCGGCAACCATCCCACTTTCCATCTTGCCGATGAGGCTTTCTTCGGCAGACTTGCCAAGTGTCCGGTGATAATAAACACGAGCCGTGGCGGTGTGGTAGACAACGGAGCCTTGCTCGCTGCCCTGGACAAGGGGATGGTGAAGGATGCCGTCATCGACACATGGGAGGGAGAACCCGACATCTCCCTCGCATTATTAAATAAGGTATATATAGGTACGCCCCACATCGCCGGATACAGCGCCGACGGCAAGACGAACGCCGACAATATGGTGATTGAGGGCCTGTGCCGCCACTTCGGGATAGAGAACCGATGGCATATCCTTCCGCCTTCTCTGCCAGACGGTTTCAAGGCAGGCGACAGTGAAGACGACACGAAACTCGCCCTCTATAATCCTCTGGAAGACAGCCGGCGACTCAAAAACGCTCCTGAGAAATTTGAGGAATTGCGTGGAAATTATCCTTTAAGAAGAGAAAAATTGTAACAAAACACGCTATTTTCTGCACAGTTATACCCTCTGTGTGCAAAAGAAAGTGCTTTTTTGTTGAATTTATTTGCACAAGTTATAAAAAATGCGTTCCTTTGCACCCGATTTACGAAATTGAATATAATTTAAACACTTTAAAAACATTAACTATTATGTCAGAAATTGAATCAAAAGTAAGAGCTATCATCGTAGACAAACTTGGTGTTGATGAGGCTGAAGTTAAGCCAGAAGCAAGCTTCACAACAGACCTCGGTGCTGACTCTCTCGATACAGTAGAGCTCATCATGGAGTTTGAGAAGGAGTTCAACATCACTATCCCAGATGACAAGTCTGAGTCAATCGCTACTGTAGGCGACGCTATCGCTTACATCGAGGAGAACGCAAAATAATTATCAGAAGTGATATAAATCGAAGGTGAAAGAAGTGAGATGAGACCGGTCTATGGATCTCACTTCACTTCTTTCACTTTTTTTTCTATTAAAGTTGATAAGTTGGCAAGTTGGCGGGTGCAAGCGGAAGGACAGGCAAATTATGCCGTCATAGGGCTTGCTGATCTGAAAGTCAAAATGTCAGTGAATCAACGGGTTTTCGAATTGCGGGGCAGAAGTCTCATGTCTATAAATTCATGACCATTAAGATAGCGAGTCAACGGCTTTGTGTGTTGGCCGGAAAAACGAGCAGTCATATAGTTTCCAATTGTCTTCTCGTCATCCCGACGTTCGTCAACCTTAAAAATAAAACAATTGAAATATGGAATTAAAAAGAGTAGTAGTAACAGGACTCGGTGCCGTTACACCAGTGGGAAACAATCCTGAGGAAACTTGGAAAAACCTTCTCGAAGGCGTAAGCGGAGCCGCTCCTATCACACATTTCGACGCATCCCAGTTCAAGACACAGTTCGCTTGCGAGGTGAAGGGATTCAACGTCAACGACTATATCGACCGCAAGGAAGCTCGCAAGATGGACCGCTACGCTCAGCTCGCCATGGCTTCTGCAGTACAGGCTGTTGAAGACAGCAAGATGGATCTGGAGAGCGTAGACAAGAACCGCATCGGTGTTGTCTATGGTGTAGGTATCGGCGGTATCAAGACATTCGAGGACGAGGTGGGCTACTATGCCACACATCAGGAGAATGGTCCGAAGTTTAACCCGTTCTTCATCCCTAAGATGATTTCCGACATCGCAGCCGGACAGATTTCCATCCGCTACGGTTTCCACGGACCTAACTATGCCACTACATCAGCCTGCGCTTCTTCAACCAACGCTCTGGCTGACGCATTCAACCTCATCCGTCTTGGCAAGGCAGATGCTATCGTTGCCGGTGGAGCAGAGGCTGCCATCTGCGCTTGTGGCGTAGGCGGTTTCAACGCAATGCACGCCCTTTCTACACGCAACGACGATCCGGAGCACGCTTCACGTCCATTCAGCGCAAGCCGCGACGGATTCATCATGGGTGAAGGTGCTGGATGCCTTATCCTTGAGGAACTGGAGCACGCCAAGGCGCGTGGCGCCAAGATCTACGCCGAGATGGTGGGCGAGGGCATGAGTGCCGACGCATACCACATCACCGCTTCTCATCCTGAGGGTCTCGGTGCATGTCTCGTGATGCAGAATGCTCTCAAGGACGCTGGCATGACACCAGAGGACATCGACTATATCAACGTACATGGCACATCAACACCTGTGGGCGACGTTTCAGAGGTGAAGGCTATACAGAAGCTCTTCGGTGAGCACGCTTACAAGCTGAATATCAGCTCTACCAAGTCTATGACTGGCCACCTGCTCGGCGCTGCCGGTGCCGTTGAGGCCCTCGTGTCTGTATTGGCTGTCAAGAACGACATCATTCCTCCTACTATCAACCACGAGGAGGACGACAAGGACGAGAACATCGACTACAACTTGAACTTTACCTTCAACAAGGCGCAGAAGCGTACCGTACGCGCTGCCCTCAGCAATACGTTCGGCTTCGGCGGACATAACGCTTGCGTAATCTTCAAGAAGTATGATGATTAATAATTTCATTGACCGCATGAGGCTTCCTTTCAGCAAGGACAAGGAGCTTCGTGCGGCTCTTTACGAAATCTTCGGTTTCTACCCACACAGGATACAATTCTACAAGCTCGCCCTGATGCACAAGAGTGTGACCAGGCGCAACGAGAAAGGAAAGCCACTGAACAATGAGCGTCTCGAATTTCTTGGCGACGCTATCCTCGACGCTATCGTTGGCGACATCGTATACCGCCACTTCGAGGGAAAGCGCGAAGGCTTCCTCACAAGCACACGCAGCAAGATAGTGCAGCGCGACACTCTGAACCGTCTCGCCACCGAGATGGGCATCACCCAACTGATAAAATTCGGCAAACATACTCCCTCCCACAACAGCTACATGGGTGGGAATGCGTTTGAGGCCCTTGTGGGAGCGATGTATCTCGACAGAGGCTACGAGGCTTGCATGCGATTCATGGAGAAGCGCATACTATCACAGCTCATCAACATCGACAAGGTGGCATACAAGGAGATAAACTTCAAGAGCAAGCTCATAGAATGGTGTCAGAAAAACAAGGTGAAACTCGACTTCAAGCTTCTGGAGCAGAGCCGCGAGGGCAAAAACAGTCCTATATTCAAATACCAGGTGCTCATAGAGGGTCTTGAGGGCGGCGTAGGCGAAGGCTATTCCAAGAAGGAGAGCCAGCAGCTTGCCAGCAAGATAACGCTGCAGCAGCTGAAACGCAGGCCGCAGTTCATCGACGCCGTGTTCACCGCCAAGGGCAACCGCACCAAGATGGAAGAGGCACCGGTGCTCACCGTGCCCGATACGGAGCAGAAGACCGACTTCATAATTCCTCAGGCGAAGGACGAGGGCACAGCCCCTGTATATTCAGACAAGGTGGAGGAGAAGAAGGTGGTCGTAAAAGAGAAGGAGGCCGACGAGTTTGATTTCTCCGACATCCAGGCCACTCCCAAGGAAGTCACTTCAGAGGATATCATCGCGGCTTCAATGGCAGAGGCATACAAAGAATAAGATTCTCACAACCGGCATGCCCCCTGTGTGTATCAGGGCACAGCCGCATGCAGCGCAAATACGGGAAGAGAGCGTACGAAACCATAACGTACGCTCTCTTCCCGTATTTGCATATCCCAAATCAATCATTAGGACATTGATTTTTGGAGAGAAAAACCATGTGCCGTCGTCTGGAATACCCCCAGGCTTCAATCTGATGCTCAGAAGACTGTTTTGGTATTTTTACCTTCAGATATTTCTTTATTGCGATTATAATTATTTTATTTGCAATAAAACAAAATAGAGGATAGTTTTTTCATTAAAAAGCAGCATGATATGGACACATCTGTAATACTCAATCCATTTGTAGCGGGAAGATCTTTTGCAACGTGGCTGGCAAAGGACTATTTGGGAGATACAGGCAGTCTGTATCCGTCGCCCTCTGTCATCAGTCTTCCATAGCCGGCAGAACGATGTTGTTGAGCATTACGGCGATGGTCTTCAGCCGCACATAGTCGAACGACATATACATCAGTCCGCCATACGGATTCTCCGTGCCCCACGAGTTCTTGCAGATGAAATACTTCCTGTCTTCCTTGTCGCGGGCAATGCCGATTATTGCCATACAGTGGTCGTCGGTGGTGCGGAAAGTGTCAAACTCCCTCTGCCTCATCGTCTGAGAGCAGTTGCGCTTTGCCAACGGCACATCTGCCACACCGTCGGCGAATGAGAATCCCCGTTCACTGATGTCGCCCTCCCAGCATACGGGATGGCCAGACCTGACAGACTTCTCCATCAGTTCCATCAGTCTGTCGATAGGCAGGTTGACGAAGCGTTCGTCGTTGTAGTTGTCAGTCAACTTCAATGCCACCTTCTTGTTCATCGGTTCGTGGGTGAAGCTGGTGAACGCCATATATTCGTCGGGCATACACACGCTATGCGCAAACTCCAGCGGCGTATATTCCATTCCCAGCATATACACATGCTTGGGCAGCGGATTGATGCTGCCGTCGAGCACGTTGTCGGCAGCCAGTCGGGCTTTTACAAGTCCCGATCCCCTGCCGACCTGTGCCACGAGTGTAGACCGCAGTTTGCGTGCCGCCACATTCATGTTGGCGTCCGTGTGGTAGGAGTCGTAGGGCATCAGTCCGTAGGTCTGTATCAGTCTCACCAGCTGCGGCATCGTTCCGCGGAGCGTTATGTCGCTGCTGCCATGGCTCAGATAATACCTGTCCGCCTGTTCCTTCATGAAATTTCGTGCCACATAAGCCACAGAGAGGTTCACCGAGTCGCCCCTCTGGATATGTTCCGTCTCTATCGTGGCAAGCATGGCGTATGCCCAGCATAGCGCACTGTGTCCCTGGTCTTTCACGGGTGTCATGCCGAGCCTCACCTCCGTGCGGAATTTCATCGGATTCAGCATCGTCTTTTTCTCGGTTTCGTCGCATGCTGTCATCACCACCGCTGCCAGGGCGATGATGAGCATCATGGCTATATTTGCGTTTGTTCTTTTCTTGATGTCTTTGTACATGGCATTCTCTGTATATGATGTTATTCTTCTATATAGTTGTTCTGCACAGGTCGGTAACCGGCGGCCAACCGACGGGAATGGACAAGCATCTTCGCTTTTGTCATTCCACGAGCTTTCCCTCAGCCTTCAGGGCGTTCCACATCGAAAAACGAGCCTCCGGCGCTATGCGCTCCATCTCCTCGAACAGGTGTGCCACGGTGGAGCGGTGGGAGTCGGTCTCATAGGGACACAGCTTATTCTGTTTCTCATATCCGTTCGTCTCCGCATAGCGGCGGATGTCAGCCTCTTCTTCCATGCATAGCGGACGGATGATGGTGATGGGCATCTTGCGCATCGTGAGGCGTGCCGGCATAGTGGAGAAATGACCCTGAAACATCTGGTTCATCAGTGCCGTATGCAGTATGTCGTCCTGATGGTGGCCCAGCGCAATCTTGTTGCATCCCAGTTCCTGAGCTTTCAGAAACAGCTGCTTGCGCCTGTTCCAAGAACAGAGGAAGCATGGCGACTTGCGGTTGTCGGTGGTCATGTCGAAGTTTGTGGTCACGAGGTGGAGCTTCACGCCGAAACGCTGGCAGAAGTCTTCCAGATATCTTGTGTCGCTCTCATATCTGATGTTCTGCATCCTGATATGTATGGCGTGCACCTCAATCTTCGGACGGTTTATCGCCTGCTGTCTGCCTAGCATCTCTACCAGAAATAGTGAGTCCTTGCCGCCGGAGAGTCCGATGAGCACGCGGTCGCCGTCTTCTATGAGTTCAAACTCCTTCAGCGCCTTGCGGTAGCGGCGCATGAGCTTGGCTTCGAGCTTCTGTTCTTCGGTAGGTTTCATGTTCTTTTCTCTTGTCTATGTCGTTGTTAATGATTTCCTGTGCCGCCAGCCGTCGCCGGGCATCCGTCTCTCCTTATTTCAGAAACACCAGATACACCGCCGCCACGAGGAAGAAGAAGGCGAGGTAGTGGTTCCAGTGCAGCCCCTGGTTGCCGAACATCATGTTTATCATCACGGTGAACACCAAGAGGCTCACACACTCCTGTATCACCTTGAGCTGCACGAGGGTGAAAGGTCCGCCGTTCTCCACGAACCCGATCCTGTTTGCCGGCACCTGGCAGCAATATTCAAAGAAGGCGATGAGCCACGAGAAGGCGATAACGCCAATCAGGGGCCAGTTGCTCGATGTTCCCGTCTGCTGCAGTTTCAGGTGTCCATACCATGCCAGTGTCATGAAAATATTGCTTGCCAAGAGGAGCAACACAGTGTATAATCCGTTCATATCTTGATTTATCCTTTTAAATCGGCAAAGTTATGAAAATTTGCTCAAAAACAAGAATGTGGCAATGTTTTCGTGATGTTGCTGACGAAATATGTGGCAATAGGTATAGGTGGATAAAAAGAAAAACCTTGGTTTGACAAGATCTCAACGGGAATGCCTACTCCTTTTTAGGGGATTCCCTAACAAATATTATGGTTTTTATCCTTGCGCTGTTCTGACATAAATAGTAAATTTGCAACGTGATAATAAACAGCGGGGCTTCGGCGCCGGAGATATTAACGACATAAAGACATTGTATCATGAAAAAGTTTTATTCCATAATCACCATTATAATGATGGTACTGACAGCCACGTTGACAACGGGCTGCACCGACGAGAACGAAGATGTGGCGTATAACCTCTGGGGCACATGGGAGGGAAACATGTATATGCAGAGCCAATACAACGGCAGAGTGTATCAGTCGAGCTATTCGGTGTTGGCGTTCGACAAGAACCCATATCAGTATGCCAGCGGAACGGGTTACTGGATTGACTACTACAGCAATGCCCCATGGGACTACTATTCAAGCCGCATACAGTGGAGAGTGACGGGCAACCAGGAGATACAGATATACTCTCAGAATGAGGGCCGCACATATTATATCTACAACTATAGCATGGGCAGCTATCGCTTCACGGGATGGATAGACGACGGACAGAACGACCCCGTATACTTTGAGCTCAGAAAGACATCGGAGCCAGACTGGGGCGACTACGACTGGGACGGATATTACTGGGATGACTATTACTACGGTTACAACTACTCTCCGGCTCGCTCGAAGTCTGTTGTTGAGGCTCCAGTGAGGGGAATAACCAGAAATGATGATACGAACAAATAAATGATACAAACATGAAACAGGTAAAGATCTTCACGATGATGGTGGCGATGCTGCTTATGGCAATCACAGCACATGCCGGAGTGAACAGCAAGAACACGATGCCAAATATCACCTATCCCTATGTGGACAACTGCAACACCCAATACTGCAAGATAGCCTCGATAACCTACGGCAGCACGATAACGATGGTGAAGCTGGTATACAATGTGGCGAAGGTGAATTTTGAAGACACAAAGAACATCGTCATGACCGACTCCAACGGCAAGGAATACAAGCTGAAGTTCATCAACGGACTGAAGGCCGGACAGGAAATGGAAATCGAAGGCAAGAGATTCATTACCCTCGTGTTCCCGAAGATAAAGAAGACTCCGACAAAGGCAAACATCGAATGGGCTGACGGCAATGGATTCATGTTCGAGGGAGTGGACCTGACACAGAGCGGACCGATACAGAGCGTGTTCGACAAGGATGCCCTGGAGAAGGAGCTGAACAGCAAATACGGCAACGGAATGCACTTCCAGGAGGTAGACGAATAACGGTGTCTGCCGAAACTGCGGCATACAGCTTACGCCAAACGGACATAAAGCATATATGTTATTTTTTCATTACGGCTTGTAGCCTCATGCCAAACCGGGCATCAGGCTCCAGGCAATCCCGGAAGAAAGATTTGGGATAAACAACGAGGACTGCGTGGCGGAAATGATTTTCCAATCACGCAGTCCTCTTTATTGTTGGTTGTAGTCAAGCTGACGAGGATGTTTGTCTGTCTCTGACAGCTGTTGGCAAACCAGGATATCTGTCAGCCAGTGTGCCTGGAGCCTCTGCGCCAACCTCCCAGATAGTGCCGACATGCGACATCAGTCCGCCGCTGATACCTACATATTAATTTTATGAAATAAATGAACAAAAAGACAAACGGTGCTTCTTACGCATAGAAACAAAAATGAGGTATGCTGCACAGAAATAATTCTGTGCCGCACACCCCATCAGTAGACTACCCCTTAAGTCCGGATATGGACTTAAGGGCTATGTCAGCAGTGGTTATTTGAAATATCTCTTGTAGAGGCCCATGAAGCCTGCGCAGTGGCGGGCCTCGTCCTTAGCCATTTCGTGAACGGTGTCGTGAGTAGCGTCCATACCGGCAGCCTTGGCGTTGCGGGCGATGCGGAACTTGTCCTCACATGCTCCACGCTCAGCAGCGATGCGAGCCTCAAGGTTGCTCTTGGTGTCTTTCAGCACGTCGCCAAGGAGCTCAGCGAATTTAGAAGCGTGCTCTGCCTCCTCGAAAGCGTAGCGCTTGAAAGCCTCGGCAATCTCTGGATAGCCCTCACGGTCGGCCTGGCGGCTCATTGCGAGATACATACCCACCTCACCGCACTCACCGTTGAAGTGAGTCTCGAGGTCCTTTATCATTTCCTCGTTGGCGCCCTCCTTGCGGGCAGCGCGCAATTCGTGTACTGTAGCGAAAGTATCTTCTTCACCCTCTACCAGCTCTTTGAACTTAGATGCTGGAGCCTTGCATACCGGGCACTGCTCTGGAGCAGCGTCACCCTCATGAACGTAACCGCAAACGGTGCAAATAAATTTCTTCTTCATAATGTCTTTGTTTTTATATGTTACTTATTTTCTTTTCTGAAAGCGCATCTTTTGATAATCGCTATTATAATTCAGTGCTTTTCTTCATTGGCAAAGGTAGGAATTATTTCAATATGCTGTACGCTTTTTCTTGATTGAATTTTTCTATTTTGGCATTAATTATATTGATTTAACCCCAATCTGCCCTTTGTAGTCCGTCTGTATTCTGACAAGTCCTTGGCTCAGGAAAATGTCTCTTGTCCGGCATCAGTCAGAGGTGGAGTCCGCCACGGGATGTGAGTTCCATTCTCTTGCCCGTCAGCGGATGATGGAATGACACGTATTCGGCATGCAGATACATCCTGCCGCCTGTGGGGTGGCCGTATAGGGTGTCGCCAAGTATCGGCGTGGCGAGTCCGTCGGCATGGGCGCAGTGCACTCGCAGTTGATGTGTCCTTCCGGTGAGAGGATACAGCAGAATCTCCGTCTTGCCGTCGGCGGTGGAGATTATCTCATAGCGGGTTTCGGCAGGTTTGCCGTGCTCCTGGTCCACCACCTGTCGCGGACGGTCTGTCGGATCGGCGGCAAGCGGCAGGCGGATTGTGCCTTGGCGTGGAGCGTGGGGAATGCCGTCGAGTATTGCCCTGTAGCGTTTCTCCACCGTGCGTGATGCGAACTGTTCGTGCAGATTGCGCAACACGGTGTCAGACTTCGCCACTACGAGGAGTCCGCTGGTCGCCATGTCGAGTCTGTGGGCAGGCATCAGAAACTGGCTGCCGCCACGCTCCCGCTTCAGAATGTCAACAACAGACTCACGTGCCACGTTGCCCGGCACGGAGAGAATGCCGGCAGGCTTGTCAACCACTATCAGACTCTCGTCTTCATAAACTATATGCAGATCTTCGCAGCTCCCTGCGGCGGTGTCGTGCGGGTCGGCGTCCACATTGAGGCCCTGCAGCATGTGTGTGAGGATAGGTTTGCATTTGCTGCGGCAGGCAGGGTAGTAGTGCAGGTGGTGGCGAATCTCGGTCTTAGGCGACTTCCCCCACCAGAATTCCGCCATGCACACAGGATGCAGACCATGAAGATAGGCATACTGCAGGAGCTTTGGAGCGCAGCAGTCGCCGGCTCCCGATGGCGGCACCCTCTGTGGCGTGGCGGCGAAGATTGATGTCAGGTCGCAGCGTTCGCCACGGGCGTTGAGCATGGAATATTGGTCGAAGAGCCATTGCTGCAGACGGTCAGATTTCTCCTTGCGTTCCTGTCGCAGTGTGGCGATGCGGTTGTCGAGTTCTGCCTTCTGGCGGCGTGGTTCGGCGAGCGTCCCATCCCATCTCTTCTTGATGCGGCGCAGTTCCGCTTTCTGATATTGGCTCTCTCTGACCATCTGCTCCTGCTGCTGGGCAGAGAGGGACTGGCCGGATGCTCTCAGGGCTGCGCGTCTCTCCTTTGCCTCCGCCATATACTGTCGGAAAGCCTGTATCTCGTTGTCGGCGGCAGTCTGCAGTTTGGCAGTCCTGTCTTTCAGAGCGGTATATTCCGCAGATTCCTTGATGCGTGCTATCTCATGGTTGATGGATGAAATCTCGCGCTCGTGGGTCTTGAAATATCCGTCGGGCTGCTGACTGTCATATACCGACGGCACGAAATATGGCAGGTTGTTCCTGCCTGCCAGCAGTCCGGAGTATGCGGCAAGGAATCCGAGGTCTCCTGTGGCGTCTGTCACCACAAGCACACCGAACATCTTTCCCTTCTCCACTTCGTCTCTCCACTGTCCGTTGCTGCCAATGTAGCGTTGCAGTTCGCCGGCAGCCAGCAGACATAGCGGGTGTGGCGTGTAGTTGAAGGGATAGGTGAAGCGCTCGGGGCGCTCTATATCGGTGTGCAAAGGGTGGAAAATCTCGTTCATACGGCAAAGTTACTGATTATCCGCCAACATCAGCGACGTGACGGGTGGAAAATAATCATGCCGATGGAAAATAATGCAGAAAAGCGGAATGGGGACATCAATGTCTGCCGGTGCCGCCTGTCATGGTTCACCGAGACGCTCCACGATGAGTTTCACCTCCGCCGGTGTGAACGACCGTACGGGCGGCATCTTGCCGTTTTTCAGCAGACGTCTTGACAGTTCCGGTTCCAGACTTATCCATCGGCATAGTTTGCGGAATGCCGACTCTGGTTGCAGGTTGGGACAATACATCTGCGCCAATTCTGTGCGCCCGTAGGCGCGAACCTTGAAATTCATTGCTTCGTTGTTTTTCATGATAAAAATTATTTTTAGTGGATTAAAAATGCTTCTCCCGTCGTGTTCCGACCACTGCCGGCAGGGGAAACGATATTGATATAAATATAAATCAGGGACCGCTGCCACTGATAAGAGTTTCGTTGTTCCACTGTGTATATATGTGATAATGCAAAGTTAGCAATTATTCCGCAAAGCGCAATGGGATTCTGAAAAAAATATTTTCATGTTCCCTCGTCTGCCCGCCATCTTGATTATCCCTGATTTGTCATTAAGACGACCTGATGGACGATTGGGGGTTATATAATAAGGTGAGACAATTTGTTGGGTTGTCTTTTTGTAATCATTTTCGTTACAAAAGCAAACATTTTATTAGTTTTATTCGTTTGTTTCTTCAAAATGTATTACTTTTGCATCAGTTAATACAACATGACACAAATATCATTCGCTATGTTCCGGGAGCGGAACACTGTCTGACCCTTGACAAACAAGGATAATGACAGCACAGACATCAAAAACAGATAAGATACAACAAAAGAGACAACGCAAATGCGATTCGATAAAAAGGAACGAAGAATATAGGAATAGGAAAATGAATGAATTTTTTATAGGTCATAAAGTTAGAACTGAATATAAAAGGGAAAAAGACAGTAAGTAAGGATGCACACAACACGAATACAAGTATGAAATGGAGCAGGATGTTCGTCATCCCGCTCCATTTTTCTTGATTCATACTCTGTCGGCATCCTCTTCTCCGGCATCCTCTTCGCCCGTGACATAAGCATAGAGTTTCTTGTAGAACGCCGTGTGGCTGAGAGTCTCGGCATTGCCCATGATCACGAGTTTCATTCTGGCACGCGTTATCGCCACGTTCATGCGCCGCAGGTCGGAGAGGAAACCTATCTGCCCCTCCTGGTTGGAGCGCACGAGAGATATGAACACGATGTCGCGCTCCTGTCCCTGGAATCCGTCCACCGTGTTCACCGCGATGAGCTTGCGGTAGGGACGGAAGAAGTCGCTCTGCTTTATCAGCTGTCTGAGATACTGCACCTGTGCCCTGTATGGCGAGATGATGCCCACGTCGATACTCTCTTCGAGGATGCGCTCCTTGCCGATCTTCTCGAAATAAGTCTGCAGGGTGTCGAGGGTGAGACGCGCCTCGCGCTTGTTTATCCTTCCGAAACTCTCACCCACAAACTGCTCGTAAGCCTCTGTGCCGGAGGTGTCTATCCATACCATCGGCTCGTCGTAGTCCAGTATTCCCCGGTGTTTCACCTCAGGAGCTGGTTCCACCATTCCGCCATAAAACCAGTCGCTCGAAAAGCGCATTATCCTTTCGTTCATGCGGTATTGCATTTTCAGCAGCGTCACCACCTCGGGCTTCTTTTCCACGATGCGCTCCATCAGCGTCTTGGCGAGTCCGCCACGCATCGCCTCGAAGCTCTTCACTGTTGGCGGCAGCTGACAATGGTCGCCGGCGAGCACCACTCTCGACGCCCTCTTCATGGCAATCCAGCATGCAGCCTCAAGTGCCTGTGCTGCCTCGTCGATGAATAGCGTGGTGTATTTCTGTCCCGACAACACGTGGTTGGCGCTGCCTACGAGAGTTGAGGCTATCACACGCGCCTCGCCGAAGAGCTGGGCGTTGATTCGGCATTCTATCTCTGTGGCGCGGCTCTTCAGACGTTCAACCTTCTGGTGCCAGTTGTCGGCAGACCCCCGTTTGCGGTTCTGCCGCAGCTGGCGTATCGCCTTGCGGATACTCCATAGTTCGGGATAGTCGGGATGCGACTCGAAGCGCCGCTCGTAGGTGAAGGAGAGCATCTTGTCATTCACTCGTGTGGGGTTTCCGATGCGCAGCACCGCCACTCCGCGGTCTACGAGCTTTTCGGATATCCAGTCCACTGCCATGTTGCTCTGTGCGCACACCAGCACCTGGCTCTCCCGCTTCAGCGTTTCGTATATCGCCTCTACGAGCGTGGTGGTCTTTCCTGTTCCCGGCGGACCGTGTACCACCGCCACGTCCTTTGCCCTCAACACATTGTTCACGGCGAGTTCCTGTGCCGTGTTGAGCCATGGGAATTTTATCGCGTCGAACGAGAATGTCTGGGCTTTCTGCTTTGAATAGAACAGGTCGCGCAGGTATGCCAGCCGGTTGCCTTTGGCGCGTATCACGCGGTCGAGGGCTTCGAACATCAGCTTGTAGCTGGTCTCGTCGAAGAATAGCTGTACACCCACATTCTCCGTGTTCTGCAGTGTCACGGCGAGTCCTGTCTTGTCGGGAATCACCACCACCATGCGGTCGGTGTCGGCATAGCTCACGGTTCCTGTGGCAATCAGGTCGAAAGCCTTTACCGTGCCTTTGGCCTGTGTCTTGCCGGTGGGCAGCTTGTCTGCTGTCGCCTCGCTGCCCGTCGCCTCGTCGGTATGGAAGAAGCACACGGGTTTTCCGAATTCGAAATTGTGTTCTATGTCGTCGTCGGCAGTGCGATACACCTCGATAGCCAGCTGGTTGAGCGAGTTGTAATAGCTCCTGCCGATCCTCACGGGATGCCATGCGTCGCCTCTGCGGATGCGCCGTGGGAGTCCCATGGCCTGCATCTGCCGTTTGAAGTTCTCCTTCTCCTCGTCGTATTCGGTCTGCAGCAGCGCTTTCTGGCGCAGCAGACTCATTATGGGGCTTTGTATTGTCTTGTCGTTCTCCATCTTGTTTTCTTTTCATTGTCAGGAATGGGGCATTGCCTGACGGAGTGTAAGAACAAAGGTAATGAATTATCCTGATAACGACAACCCGATTGCAGATTTTTGTGGCTGCCTCATGTCTGCTGTGGATATGATGGCATCTGCTGATAATCCCCCCAACGGCATGATCCCCGATTCGGGATAATTCATTTTCCGTTGTGCATTAATTTGTCTTTCGTTTTGTATTGAGCATGGATTATGCTACCTTTGCCTGATGAAAAAGCAGTGGGCAGTAGTCCACGTTGCACATATCGGAGAAACCGTTCCAGCAGCTCATCGGCATGTATGCCGGAAGCATGCGGAACCCGAATATAAAACAAGGGAAAAGATGGAAAAGGAAAACAAATACGTATTGCAGTATCCCTCGATAATGAAGGGCAAGAAGATAATGTATGTCCACGGATTCATGTCGTCGGCACAGTCGGGCACGGTGGCGCGCATCCGTGAGATGCTGCCGTCGGCAGACGTAGTGGCGTATGACCTGCCGGTGCATCCGCAGGAGGCGATGGACCTCTTGAGGCAGAAATGTGAGGAACAGAAGCCCGACCTCATCATCGGCACGTCGATGGGAGGAATGTATACCGAGATGCTGTATGGCTACGACCGCATACTGGTGAACCCGGCTTTCCTGATGGGAGAGACGATGACGAAACACGGGATGCTGGGCAAGCAGACCTTCCAGAACCCAAGGCAGGACGGTGTGCAGGAGTTCATCGTCACCAAGAGTATGGTGGAGGAATACAAGGAGGTGACGCGGCAGTGCTTCGCGGCAGTCACCGACGAGGAGCAGGATAGGGTCTACGGACTCTTCGGCGATGCCGACACCACGGTGGCTGCAGAGACCTATGGCGTGTTCGCCGCCCACTACCGCCAGGCGATAAGTTTCCACGGCGAGCACCGCCTCATAGACAAGTCGCTCATCCATGCCGTCATTCCCGTGGTGCGCTGGATCGACGACCGTCAGGAGGGTCGTGAGCGTCCTATCGTTTACGTGAGCATTGATGCGCTGCGCGATGCCAGGGGCAGCCAGAGGGGAAGTGCGATGAAGGGTTTCCAGACTCTGCTCAACCACTATGCGATGTATGTCGTAGCCCCGTCGCCAAGCTACGACGAGGGGTATGTTGCCGAGGTGCGCCGCTGGGTCAACGACACGGTGAATGTGCCGGCATGGCAGCGCCTCACCTTCACCAACCAGGAGAATCTGCTCTATGGCGACTATCTCATCGCTCCCGTGGCGGAATGTGAGCGCTCCGGATTCATGGGCACTACGATAGCCCTCGGTTCCGACACGTTCAAGACGTGGGACGAGATAATAGAGTTCTTCAGCCGTCTCGGCGGACAATAGTTCTCATGGAGAACGTCTGTATTGATGGTAATCTTTGATACGTCAAAGTCTCCATTATTGCCTGATAGAGGTTTGTGACCAAAAAAACGATCAAAATTGTCAGATTGTCAGGTTTTTGCTGTAATGCTTTGATATACAAATGGTTAGCGACCTGATGATTGTTTTCGATTGTCTGGATGGTTTGCAGATGAGAGGAAGTATCAGATGGCAGGAATTGCATGTGTTGGCAGAATCCAGAAAACAGGAATGTGGATATTACAACATTAACTAATTGGGCAGCCGTCTGGTGCATTTTCTGCCCAAGTGGGGCAAGCAGCGT
>NZ_FR892580.1:0-1616 GCF_000436015.1 Prevotella sp. CAG:592
GGAAGGCGCGGATGAAAGAGGAACTCAAGTTTCGGATTTAGATTTCAAGCCGTTTGAGCATACTCTCTAAGTGCAGCCAATCTCTTGTCATTCTCAATAATTTGGATGGTCAGTTCATCGGTGTCAGCACCAATGAGTTCTGAAACGACGGCTACCACCTCTATTATGATTGCCCATATCTTTTCAACCACCGTCAGTTCGTGTACTCCGAGATACATGTCACCGAACAGTCCTCCTATGGTGTCATAGTCGAGTGTTCTTTTTATTGAGGCAAGTATGTTGTAGCGTATCATGACCAATGAAACATGCGCTATATGGGCCGAAAAGTTTCGTGACGAGCAATCAGCAAGTCCAAGTAGACGCTTGCTGTCCGAGAAGAACACTTCTATGCTCCAACGCATGGAGTATATCTCGTAGGCACGCACAAAACGGAGGCTCAGATCTGTTGTAAGAAGTACTTTCCACGCTTCCTTTTTGCCTCTCTTGCAAAAGAATAATTTTACGGAACGTTTTCCAAGCACAACTTCAATTTCGGAATAATGGCAATGGTAGCGCCTGCTGTATTTCCCTTCCTTCTTAGCCTTAAGTTTGGTGATTATGGCCTTGGCAGACAATTCTCCCCAATTAGTAGTCATATACTTGGTGTTGCCCATCTTTGCCATGCCGAGAAGATGGAATTTCTTGTGGCGGCGATAAACGAAATCCACAAGTTCGGTACATGTGAACCAGCTGTCAACCAGCAAGTAATCGAAAGGTATTTTGTTGCGTATCGCATTCTTCACCATATCTAACAGCTTGACACCCTTGCTCATGAAATACTCTTCCTTGCGTTTGGCAATATGACACTTCTCATCACGTTTGCGCTCATAACGCCCATTCCTCTGTTCTGAGGTAAGCCCTTGTTCCTTACCATCAACCTTGCCCTTCTCGCCGTGAAGCGAGAAGTCGAGCATGAACTGCGTGCGGCCATCGCTCCAGCACAACATTAGAGCCTTGTAGCCGAGGATGCATTTCTGGTGTACATGCGAGAATATCTTGCCTATGGATTCAATATGCATGCCCGTCTTTGGAAGATCCGTGTCATCGGCTATCAGTACGGTTGGAAGCAGACTCTTCTTATGGTCCTGGCGCACGGTCACTTTCGTCAGCAGCCAATTGGTTATGCGGTACACGACATTCCGCCAGTTGACATTGTCTTGTGACAGATATGAATAGAGGATATCTTTCTTACCGCCAAACATACGACACAGCACCGAACCATCATAATGGGAGAAGCCTTTGATTGCAAAGAATGGAAGCAGTAACAATATTTGGAACACTTGAAGGTTCGTCAACTGGCAGTTCTCACGTTTCAAGCCACCAAGGCTGCGGTTGTCCAAATTTAAGCTTTCAAGCAGGCGCGTAAATGTATCCATAACTATACTGCGACGTTTTTCTGAGAAAAAGTTGCGGATTTCTGAGGGAATATTTGTAATTTTGCTCATGGCTTTGAGTTTTGAGTAATGTTTTTTTGTCACATCTAATTTACTCATTTTCCGTGATATACGGAAATACTCAAAGCCTTTTTTATGAACTTTTTTATGAACTCATACCCGTTGGCGGAATTAATTTAAGTT
>NZ_FR892581.1:0-55719 GCF_000436015.1 Prevotella sp. CAG:592
TGGGGAATGAAACCCCACATTAGGGGGTGATGTTCCCCACGCTGTGGGGGAAAAATCAAGGTCAGGAAATATAGTTTGAAACTTGCCAAATGTAAGGAACAGGTTTATTCATTTCATACTATAAAACGATAACCGAAGAATGGTATATTGTGTATTTACTCACTTGTCAACAGTAAAAGATTAGGCTTAATGGAATAAAATCGCTAACTTTGCGTTTGGAAACAATAATAAGAAAGGAAACGATTATGAAGATTTTGCAGAGTTCAGTGTTCCGTGCCATCTGTGCCATTGTTGTTGGCGGAATGCTAATCAAGAATCCGGACAGTACGGTGAAAGGCATTACGATAGCCATCGGTGTGCTTTTCCTCATCTCCGGCGTCATATCATGCGTTGTGTATTTCAATGCCCGTATGCACAGTGCCGACAATGAGGTTTACGATTCCAACGGCAGACTCCTCGTCGGCGGCAGACCGGCATTCCCTATCGTTGGATTGGGCAGCGTGATTCTCGGTTTCGTATTGGCGCTTATGCCGGGAGCTTTCGTCACATCGCTGATGTATGTGCTCAGCGGCATATTGCTGCTCGGAGCCCTCAATCAGTTTCTTGTGCTTATCCAGGCCCGCAAGTTCGCACGTCTGCCGATGTGGTATTGGGTGTGCCCTTCGCTGATATTGCTCACTGGTATATTTGTTATGGTGAAGCCGATGGAGTCGGCAGGACTGCCATTGCTTATCATCGGATGGTGTCTGCTGTTTTATGGCGTGTCAGAGTGTATCAGTGCGTTCAAGATACATCAATACCGTCGTATGCTGTCGAAAAGCGACAAGGCAAGTGACGGTGAAAAAGAATAAACCCGAATCGGTCGTTAGGGCTTGCTTGGATTTTGATTTTTAGAAGAGTGGATTTAGTTTGACTTTTAATGAGTAATAGCGAGCTATTGCGAATTAAAAACAAGCAAAAGACGCCTTATAAAAAACAAAAGACTGCAAGCAGCATTAAAAAATACAATAAACGGCCTAATGACCGATTTGGGATAAATGAATACAGCGTCAGTTCTTTGCTGCCTGCTTCTTGTTTATGATCCTTGTCATCACCATATTTATGGCGATGAAGAGGATAATGTCGATAAGCACGATCAGCGAGATGCATACGTATGGAATCATTGCCAGATTGATGATGATGTATGCCAGCTGCAGTGAGAGTATCGAAACGAGAGTCTGATGCTGGTTCAGACCGATGGCAAGGAACTTGTGGTGTATGTGTCTCTTGTCAGGATTGAAAATCGGCGTGTGGTGTTTCATTCTTACGATTATCACGCGGAACACATCGAAGGTGGGCACTATCATCAGACTGTATGCAAAGGCGAGACACACTTTCTCGTATGGCATATCGCTGCAGAACAGCGTGATGTCGTATTTGCCGCATGGAATGAGGTCGGGACGGCTCATTGCAAATTTGATGGTGAAGAAGCTGAGCATGAAGCCGATGGTGAGGCTTCCCGAATCGCCCATGAAAATCTTCAGTCCCTTTTCTGGATTGCCGAAGATGTTGTAGTACATGTAGGCCAACAGGATTCCCATCAGTCCGGCGATGAGAATGCAGTAGATATACAGTTCTATGCAATAGAAACCATAGAGGAATCCTCCCAATGCTATGAATGCGAGCCCTGCTGCCAGTCCGTCGATGCCGTCGATGAGGTTCATGGCGTTGTCGATGAATGCTATGCAGAGCACCGTGAGAGGGAATCCCACGGCGAACGGGATCTCATAGATGCCGCAGAATCCGTATAGATTGTTGATATATAGGCCTGAGATTGGCAGCAGACTGGCTGCTATGATCTGGAACATGAACTTTATCTTGGCCTGTACTCCCACGATGTCGTCAACTATGCCCACGGCATATATTATCAGCAGACTTATCATGCAACTTGCCGTCCATTGGTTTATCACGATTTTCTGGTCGCCCGTGATGTTCTCGTAGGTGAGCAGCATTATGATTGCTGCCAGCAGCATGCTTGGCAGGAAGGAAATTCCGCCGAGTCGGGGGATCGCCGCATGGTGGACCTTGCGTTCGTCGGGAATGTCGTAGAGCTTGTTCCTTCTGCAGAAGTTCAGAATGAATGGTATGAAGCAGAAGCCCGTGAGCATGCTTATGAGAAATGTGCCTATTAGCAGTAATGATATCGTGTTCATTGTTATATTTAAGTCTGTATTTATCCTGTGACGCGCTTGGCCGGCAGCGAAAGCCACACTATGGCGAGCGTCAATTTTTAGTATTATAACACTGAAATTCGGTTAATATTGTATAAGTAATGTCTTTTTTCTGTACTTTGTGTTACAAATCCAATGATAGAACGTCGAAAAGATATGCACCTCAGGGTGTATTGGTATTGTAAATTACAGAATAACAACATTTTCAGAAACATTATGGATATGAAACCATTATTGCCGGCTATACTTTTTGCCGTCTCTCTCGATGCTGCTTTTGCGTCAGGTGTCAGAGACGATGAAACAAAAGTTGGCTCCGGACAGGCATATGCATCAGCTGTTGCCATTTCAGACTTGATGGAAAACGGCGACATAGTTAGGTTGAGTCAGGTGGGCGCCAAGGCTATGCCGGCAGACATCGCTCCGCTGGGCAAGCTTCCGTTCAAGATGAAACAGGTAAAACGGCCAGTGTTCAAGTCAAACCGTATGATAATCAGCGATGGCGACAAGGATTCAGCAGGCAAGGTGACCAAGGCTTTGAATGCCAAGATTGCTCAACTGTCGGCAATGGGCGGCGGACGACTCATCGTGCCTGAAGGCAGATGGCTGACGGGTAGGGTAGAGCTGCAGAGCAACGTGGAGCTTTATCTTGCCGAAGGTGCTCGTCTGGAGTTTTCGGCATCGATAGCCGATTATCAGCCAGCAGTATTCACCCGCCATGAGGGTATAGAAGTTGTGGGAGCAGGAGCTTTCATCTATGCCAACGGAGCGAAGAACATCGCTCTGACAGGACATGGCGTGGTGTCCGGTCCGCCGATGGATGTGGAGATGAGGACTCTGCGCAACGGCAACAGTGTGGTGGAGAAAGATGTGGACTATCGGCTGCCAGTGGCAGAGAGACTCTGCGACGGACTCGACGGCCGCACCTTTTACCGTCCGAAGTCGTTTGCGCCAATCAACTGCAAGAATGTGCTCGTAGAGGGAGTCACCTTTGAACGCAGCGTGTTGTGGAACATCAATCCCATATATTGTGATAATGTCATAATACGCGGTGTCACTGTGAATTCCGTGGGAGTTCCAAGTGGCGACGGCATCGACATCTCGTCGTGTAAGAACGTGCTGATAGAGTATTCCACTCTCAGTTGCGGCGACGACTGCTTCACGCTGAAGAGCGGAAGGGCAGAAGACGGCTTGAGAGTGGGCAGACCTACAGAGAACGTCGTCATCAGATATTGTCTTGCCGAGAAGGGACATGGCGGCATAACCTGTGGCAGCGAGACGGCGGCAGGAATAAAGAATGTGTATCTGCATCATTGTGTGTTCAACGGCACACGCACAGGCTTCAGATTCAAAACGAGACGCAATCGAGGCGGTGGAATATGGGACATCGCCTACGACAATGTGCGGCTCATCGACGTGGCAGAAGCATTCACATGGGACCTCCTCGGTTCGCGCATGTATATGGGGGAATTGGCACAACGCAATCCGCCTCTTGCCGTCACTGCGCTCACTCCAGTGGTGAAAGACATCACGATAAGGAATTTCATCATCGAGTCTGCCGACCGCATGATGAGTATGAACACCATACCCGAAGTGCCTACAACGGGAGTGCTGCTGGAGAATGGAGTGGTGAGGACCAACCGCATCTTCAAGACGCTCAACGATGTCGGTTCGTTGACGCTGAGAAACATCACTATACAGGCTACCGACAACAACATCAATATCGACAACAGCCGTGGCATAACCTTTGACAACGTTACATTCTACGTGCCAGGCGATTCGCTGAGATACAACATCAAAGGCGGCAAGGCAGAGAAGCCTGTATTGAAATGAAACAGATAGAAACCAATAACGTTTGAGCAATGAGAAAAATATCATCAGTAATGTTGCTTCTGTTGTTCTGTATGGCAGTGTCAGCCGGTGGTTACGACATGGCGAAGAGGGATTCCATCCTCTCCGTCATTACAGGTGCACATATGCCAAAGAAGAAAGTGAACATTTTGAAATACGGCGCTAAGGGCGACGGAAAGAAAGATTGTCTGCCTGCATTCAAAAAGGCTATGGCGCAGTCGAAGAAGAATGGCGGACTGCACATTGTGGTGCCTGCAGGCACATACTATTTGCAGGGACCTATACATTTTGAGAGCAATACCTGTCTGGAACTATCCGAAGGTGCCATATTGCGCTTTTCGCCAGATCCGCAGTTTTATCTCCCTATGGTGAAGACCAGTTGGGAGGGGACATTCCTTCAGAATTACTCTCCGTTCATATATGGCTATGGTCTGCATGACATATCCATTATCGGCAAGGGAACAATTGATGGCAATGCTTCAACCACCTTTGCCACATGGCGCAAAAAACAGAAACCAGCGCAGCAACTGTCGCGGAATATGAACCATAAGGAGACTCCCGTCCCTGAACGCAACTTCGGTGAAGGATCGTGGCTACGTCCGCAGCTGATACAGTTTTTCGGATGTACCAACATTACGCTTGCCGACTTCTTTGTCACCAATTCTCCGTTCTGGTGTATTCATCTGCTCAAGAGCGAGAACATCATATGCCGATCGCTGCGTTATGACGCCAAGCTTGTGAACAATGACGGTATAGACCCGGAGATGTCGCGAAATATACTTGTCGAAGACGTATCGTTCAATAATGGCGACGACAATGTGGCGATAAAGAGCGGACGCGACAATGACGGATGGGCGGCGGCTTCTCCGTCAGAGAACATTATTATCCGCCGCTGCCGTTTCAAGGGATTGCATGCTGTGGTGATAGGCAGCGAGATGTCGGCAGGAGTGAGAAACGTATTTGTGGAAGACTGCACCTATGCCGGATATTGCAAACGCGGCATCTTCGTGAAAACGAATCCCAACCGCGGCGGATTTGTGGAAGGGCTTTATGTCAGGAACTGTGAATTCGGCGAGGTGGAAGACCTTTTCTATGTCACGAGCATGTATGCCGGTGAGGGAATGGACGATACCCACTTCTCTGTTGTCAGAAACATCTTCGTTGACGGACTTCGATGCGACAAGGCTCGCATTGGCGGTATTATATTGCAGGGTACAGAGGCAAAGCCGATATCAGATGTCGTGTTTCGGAATGTGGATATAAAGGAAGTGAAAAACGCCCTCAGCATGGATAATACAGAGGGCGTTATGTTCGCGGGCTGTCATCTGGGCGGAAAGGCTGGTGTGCCAACACAGGTGACGGCAAAAGACAAGATTTTCAATTAGTTGACGAGTTGACGAGTAGACAAGCAGACAATGATATTGTCCTTTGATATAAATATGACAATCTGGGAATATCCTTGTTCGCTTGTCTGCTTGGTAATTCGTTTTATCAGAATCTGAACTGCAGCTGGACGTCTGCCATATTATAGTTGTGCTTGTTCAGTGTGCGGTCGTTTACGAAAACATATTCGGCGGTGACTCCAATGTTCTTAGAGAACTTGTAGTCGGCGCCGATTTCATACATGGTCTTCGACTTGTCCCATTCGCCGTTGCGGCGATACATGTTGTAGCGTGCCTTCACATGGGCTTTCTTCTTCTTGATAGGGGCGATGGCGAGTGCATACACACCATCGGCCTTGCTGCCATAGCCGTTGAGCGTAAGGTCTGCGTTCTTCTCGTTGTCGGAAGTCTTGAAACCTTCACCCGTGCTGTGGATATATTCAGAACGGAAAGTCCAGTCGCTCTTGGTCACGTATTCCGCACTCACGGCATATCGGTGTTGCGGCAGGCTTTTTGTCACGCTGTGTTTCTGTCCCGCCTCATCGGTATAGCTCCATTTGCGGGCATAAGAACCCTCCAGGCCGAACACTCCGATGCGCATTCCCTCTACAGGCATCACCCACACGCCGCCAGCCACTGTTTTCTGCTGGTCAACGTCCTTGCGGTTTATTCCCTGACCGTTGAACACTCCTGCCTGATAGTGGAACAGAGGTCTGCCTTTGCCGACATTCAGAAAATCACCCTGCAACTGTATACCGATGTCGCGACCGTTGCTCGACTGCTGTCCTGACCGGTCGGAGAATCCAGACAGGCAGCTCACATTCTGGCTGTAGCTCATAAAGCCCTGGTCGATAGGGTGCATGGGGTTCTCAAAGGTGAATGGCAATTTGAACTGTCCTGCCTTTACTCTCAGGAATGGATATTTCTGCCATTCTGCAAATAGGTCAACGAGGCGTGGCGATGTGCCGTTGTTCGTCGTGTTGCCATTTATCTGCATCTGGGCCTTCCAGTAGAAGTCACCTTTCAACCGCCCGTCAAGAGACACTCTCACCAGGCGCAGGTCGAAAGTGTTCGACTTGTTGCCCTGTTGGCCGGAGTATTGGTATTCCACGAGACCGTAGCCCGACAGTTTGATGTTACTGAACCATGGCGTTTGTTTCGTTTCTTGAGCAAACGTCGTTGCCGCCATCATAAGGGCGGCTGCCAAAGTAAGTTTTCTCATATCTTATTTTATCTTGTGTTTTTTTCTGGGTATTTCTGTTATGTATGGTCATGTTGATCTTGCCATATTTCCGCCTTTCCTGGATAGTCAAATACCAACATTATGTCACTACAAGTGCGCAAAGGTACTTCATTTTCTCTTACTGACCAAGGTTTGTCGTCTGAATTGGTTCTTTGTAAATACACTTTGTCAATCATTCTGTGTCGTCCTGACGTATGTTCAGGAATATGAAATAGCATAACCCAAAACGGTCATTAGGACGTTTACCTTTATTTTTTTATGACTGCTTGCAGTCTTTTGCTTTTTATAAGCGTCTTTTGTCTGTTTTTTAATTCGCAATAGCTCGCTATTACTCATTAAAAGTCAAACAAAATCCACTCTTCTAAAATATCAAAATACAAGCAAGCCATAATGGTCGATTTGGGATAAAGACGTCGCTTTGTGATGGTTTTGTTTTCTTTCTAAAAAGACAAGCCGGAATGATGATGGTCCTTTGATTTCCATCATCACTCCGACTCATTGTAGTTTGTTATTCAGCTCCGTATAGAAGTGTATAGACTTTTTATGCAAGAATTGCATCTGCAAGTGCTTCGAGGGCAGGGATGTCACCCTCTTTCATCACGCCGCGCAGTGTTACAAGGTCGCCCTTTATCGTGATGTTTTTCATCTCTTCGAGCATCTGCTTCATCACTCTGCCTGCACTCGGTGCCCAGCTGCCGTTCTCGATAATGGAAACCTCGCGCTTCTGCCAAGCCTTGATTTTGAGATGATGCAGGAAGTCGAACATCGGAGGGAAGAGACCGGCGTCGTAGCTAGATGCTGCGAGTATCACCTTGCCATATTTGAATGCGTCTTCGATGGCTTCAGCAAGGTCGTCGCGGCATAGATCGGTGATAGCCACCTTCTTGCAGCCCTTAGCCCGCAGTATGTCGGCGAGTTTCTCAGCTGCCGCTTTTGTGCATCCGTGTATTGAGGCGTGAGCGATAAGAACACCTTCTGCTTCCACTCCATAACTGCTCCATATGGTGTAGAGACGCAGTGCCTCCTGCATCTTCTCACCGCTGAGAAATGGTCCGTGTAGTGGCAGAATCATATTTATGTCGAGCTGCGATGCTTTCTTGAGCAGTGTGGAAACAGGACCTCCGTATTTTCCGCAGATATTGAAGTAGTAGCGGCGTGCCTCACAAGCCCAGTCGTCCGGGTCGGCATCCATGACACCGAATTTGCCGAATCCATCGGCAGCGAACAATACCTTGTCGAGAGCATCATATGTCACCATCACTTCAGGCCAGTGTACCATCGGTGCCATAACGAAATGCAATGTGTGTTTGCCAAGTTCAAGAGTGTCGCCTTCTTTGACGGCGATAACGCAGTCGTCCACATTCAGTTCCGGGAAGAAAAGCGGAATCATGGTCTTTGCTTTTGCTGAGCATACGATCTTTATTTCAGGGTACATCGCCTTCACCTCAGCTATGCCGCTAGCATGGTCTGGTTCGAGATGCTGCACTACGAGATAGTCTGGTTTGCGACCGTCGAGGCCTTCTGTCAGGTTCTTTTTCCATTCCTCCATAGTGCGCTTGTCAGAGGTGTCCATGATAGCCACTTTCTCATCCATGATGAGGAAAGAGTTGTAGCACATGCCCTCTGGTACGTTATACTGCGACTCAAAGAGTCGAATGTCGGCATCATCGCAACCGATATAATAAATGGTGTCTGTAACTTTTTTCATGTTTATATTATTATTGTTTTTATTTCTATAAGGTGGATAATATTCTTTTTGCCTCTTCTGCAGACAATCCTGTAGCGACGGTAATCATGTTTATATCTGCTCCTATGGCCTTCAGTCGCTTTACTGTTTCGATTTTTTCTTTCTCTATACCTTCCGCACGTCCTTCCGCACGTCCTTCCGCACGTCCTTCATTGGGGCAGTGGAAAATTTATTACTTCAATTTAGAAACTTCATCGAGTGACATTCCCGTCATTTCTGCAACAAGTTCAGCAGAAATACCCTTGAGAAGCATTTTTTTCGCAACCTCTACAATTCCTTCTGCACGTCCTTCTGCACGTCCTTCCGCCAATCCGTCTTGCTTGGCACCTTCAAGAACGGATAATGTGTCACGATATTTCCTGAGACCAACATCATATTTCATTCGCTCCTGTCTCGAAAGGGAGGCGACGTCAGCAATCTGTTCCAGTCTCTTGAAAACCGAACTTTTGGCTGCCCAAGGTAATCTTGTCAATGTCTCCATATTCTTCAGTACATATATCCATTTGTCAAAATCTGTATCACACTCGTCGGCTTCCTTGGTGAATAAAGGGAGCTGCATGAAAGTCATCCTCATCTTATCTGAGAATAGCTTGTTGTTTCCCTTGTCTGCCAATCCTATATCCGACCGGAACTTCTTGTCAAAGTCCATCGGGCAAAAATTCAGAAAGGCTACAAGATACACCGCATCGATGTTGTATTTCCAGTCTGTTCCCCTTTCTCCTTGTCTTGCTATGGCTTCACATACATAATAGATGCTCCGGTTCTTGAAATAAGGCTGTGACTTGTTTTGCATTTCCACGATGATGTTTTCTCCTTTTTCCGTTTGGCAGTATATGTCGTATATAAGCGAACGGTCGTCTTCGAAGAGGGCTGGTTGTTCTTTATCGAGGAATGTAATGTTTGTTATGCGTTCTTCGCCGAGCAGCAGACTGTTGAGAAAATCAATAATCAGCGGCTTGGATATCTCTTGTCCGAAAATCCTTTTGAATCCTATGTCTGTAAAAGGGTTGATGAATTTTGCCATAATGAGACATTTAATGAAGTTTATTTGCAAAGATAATGCTTTTTATTAAATCTGCAATTATCTTTGCTCTTTTATGAAAGGAATTTGTTGTTTTTTGAATGTGGCGTATTGGTCATCCACATCCTTCGCTCTTCTGGTTCCATCTTTTCTATGGCATATCGTAGAGTGGTACGAGGCATTGTCTCGTGGTGCTCAGACAGAAATCCACGTAGCACTTCGATATTCCTTTTCCCCACTTCTCTTAACATCCATCCCGTAGCTTTGTGTATGAGGTCGTGTGGATGGTGGAGCAGTTTTTTGGCAATGCGCAAGGTGTCGCCAAACTGTCCTTCCTTTATCAGAGCTGCGGTAGATACTATGGATATACGCTGTTCCCACAGGTTTGAACTTGCCGACAGCGTGTCGAGAATGTTGCGATCAGGCATCGTGCCGTCGGGTAGGGGATGGAGGAGAAACGTTCCGATGATATAGCTGCAAGATAGGTCAACAAGGTCCCAATTGTTGGCTTGTATGGCATGGAGCAGATAGAAATCGGCAATCTCTTTCCTGCGGTCAGGTTGACCAGTGCCGTTCCTTTTCGGTAATGCAGCCTTCATCTCTTCAACGAGCAGAAGGAATCCGCAGAGTCTAACCTCATGCCACTCTGAATAGAGCAACTTCTCTATTTCGCTTAGTGTCATGCTGAGTCGTGCCTCTTTCACAACGAGTCGTGTCTGCGGCACTTTCAGTCCGAGGAAGCTGTCTCCCTCTCCATATTCTCCTTTGCCGGTCTTGAAAAACCGTTGCAGAATCTCTCGTTGCTTTTCGTTCTCCATGCCGCGCATGGCTTCAATGATATCTTTGGCTGTAATCATGTTTTTTCCTTCTGTGTAAATAAAAAGAAGCCGCTGAAACTCAGCGACTTCTTGTAGTAGATAATGGAGTGGAGCTGGAGGGATTCGAACCCTCGTCCAAACAGGGAAACCATACGTTTTCTACATGCTTATCTTGGACTTCATTTTCGAGCTGTGGCAAGACCCAAGCCACCAACCGCAGCCTTATCCTCTAAAATCTCATTACGTTGGCGAGGCACAACGCAACTATTTCCGATTTAACCGCACCGCTTTACCAAAGAGCCTCGGAACAACGGCCTTTGAGCGATGTCTCGTCCTGCTACCTGGTAGCGGGATAAAGCCAGTAATCTACTGTACTTCGATTAGGCAGCGAGAGCGTAGTTGTTTTCGCCAGATAAATTGTTGACTGTCGAGATTAAGGAGCCGGCAGACTGCGCTCCGCATGCTTACGTACCATTCCTACCCGCTGTCAAATCCAGTCAACCCCTAAGTGTTGTACATTACTGAAATACAACGTTTTGTGTACTGAGAAATCCTTTTTGTGGACAATATGTGGACATAAATCCTTGATTATCATCCCCATTTCAAGTGATTTCCTTCTGCAAAGATAGCGCAAATGCCTGAAACCACAAAATATAACAGCAATAATTTGCATGTGTGTGGACAACTTTTCATTGCGATTCTTTATGAAAGATGTCGGTAAGCGTATCTGCGATGCAGTCTTGTACACGTTCATTTGTCATTATATACCTTTAACGGGTTAGAAAAGTGTCATAGTATCATTTTCCGGCTTGTCAAAGAATCTAAAGTTCACTAACTCAACGAGTTGACTTGATGATACTTTTCTGGATTCTTTACAGAAAAGTATCATTGAAGTATCATCGAAGTCTCATCGGGGCATTAATGGCTTTTTATAGAAAAAACTATGGATTTTCATCGAAACATCAATCGGTTTTTCTATCGAAAACCACTCAAATTCCACTCAAATTCCATCGACACGTCATCATAGATAAAGTGTTTTGCATATCCATTACGAGCGTATTCATTCTATTAAAGTTTTTGTTACTGTTTTTGCAGGAAACGTGCCCACTTGGGGCAAGCAGCGTGCCCCACTTGAGTAAGCAGCGTTCCCCTATTGGGCAAGCATCGTGCCCATTTTTGTGTCTTTTTGATTTGTTTTTCAGGAAGGCTCGTTGTCTCATTATTATGGCTAATCCACAAGTTGGGCGACAACCGTTCCGATATGCAGATTATGACACTTGTAATTTTCCCAAATGTGATGTTTTGTTACGGCAAGGTTGATTCCTTGCAAAAGATAAGACGCATGTTGCGCCAATTTTTAAATAAAATATAGTACCTTTGCAAAAATTATGCAATAAAAGAGCCGTTTGTCGGTTTTAAAGAAAATAAGAAATAAGTAAATAAACAAAGTGAGTAATCAAAATACAGAAGAGGTGAGCGGTTTCGAAGGCAGCCATGACGCGATGGGCTGTGTTCAGCGAACCGTCAAGCGCCTGTTTGACATAGTCTTCTCTCTTGCCGGCATGATAATCCTCTCGCCGGTCTATCTGGTGATAGCCATCATGCTGAAGAGACAGAAAAACGGTCCTGCTATATTTTCGCAGGAGCGCATCGGATATAGAGGGAAGCCGTTTACCATTTACAAGTTCCGCACCATGAGCGAGCCTGAGAAGGAGCCTCAGCTTGTGGCGAAAAGCAGCATAGGGCAGTCCACAAAGACTGAGTTGTTCTTGCGTGAGCATCATCTCGACGAATTGCCCCAGCTCTGGAATGTGCTGAAGGGCGACATGTCGTTTGTAGGTCCCCGTCCGGAGCGCCGGTTTTATATCGACAAGATTATGGCCAACGACCCCAGCTATGTGCTCATCTATGAGATGAGGCCCGGACTGACGTCGGAAGCCACCCTCTATAATGGCTATACCGATACTATGGAAAAGATGCTGATCCGTCTGCATATGGATACCGACTATCTGAAGCGCAGGTCGCTGGCTCTTGATGCCAGCATCATTGCCAAGACGTTCATCAGCATCGTGAGCGGAAAAAAGTTCTAACATAAAATACATCAGAAAAACCAAATAGAAACAAATTCTTCATTATGAAAAGATTCATCATAGCAATTTTAATGTCCGTGCTCATTCCGATGAGCATCATGGCGCAGTCGTCAATGACCGATGACCAGGTTATGAAATTCATCGTAAAGGAGCACAATGCCGGAACCCCTCAGTCTCAGATCGTTACGAAACTCATGCAGAATGGCGTTAACATCGAGCAGATACGTCGTGTGAAAAAGAAATATGAGCGTGCCGCCAAGGACCAGGGATTGGGACAGGTGTCGAGCACTACCGGAAGCAAGAACGACACAAGATTGAGGTCGAACGGCAAGAAGAAAGCCAACGGCGATGCCAAAGATGATGAATATCTTGACGACAAGAAGTCGCAGTATGACTCGCAGAACCGTTTGAAGGACGGTCGCGTTAAAGACAAGCGCAGCTATGTGTTTGACGATACCAACGATGAGTGGAACGACATGCGCGACGAGCTCGACGAGTTTGTGCCCGATACGGCAGCCCTTCTTGAGAAGCTCATGATGGAGAAGACCAAGAGAAAGGTGTTCGGACGCAACATCTTCAACAACAAGAACTTGTCTTTTGAACCGAATATGAACATTGCCACACCGCAGAACTATCGTCTCGGTCCTGGCGATGCCGTGTTCATCGATATCTACGGAGCTTCACAGAAGACCATTGAGTGCACGGTATCACCGGACGGATTCGTTACGATAGACGGATATGGACCGGTGGAAGTCAGCGGACTTACGGTGAGTCAGGCGAACGCCAAATTGCGCTCCACTTTGGGATCGAGATACAGCAGCTCGCATATCAAGCTCACCGTTGGTGAGACCCGCTCGATAATGGTCAACGTCATGGGAGAGGTGAAAGCTCCTGGCACATACACTCTGTCAGCCTTCGCCACCGTGTTCCATGCCCTTTATATGGCAGGAGGAACAAACGACCTCGGTACACTTCGTAACATCAAGGTCTATCGCAACAACCGCCTTGTCACCGTAGTGGATATCTATGACTATATGCTCAACGGCAAACTGACGGGTAATGTGCGCCTTGCCGACAACGATGTCATTGTGGTCGGTCCGTACGACTGCCTGGTGAATCTTACCGGTAAGGTGAAGCGCCCAATGTGGTATGAGATGAAGAAGAACGAAAGCGTCGGCTCATTGCTGAAATATGCCGGTGGCTTCACTGGCGATGCCTATACTAAGTCGGTTAGAGTGGTGAGAAAGACCGGAAAGGAATATTCAGTATATAATGTGGACGAGTTCGACATGAGCTCATTCCAGGTGAGCGACGAAGACTCGGTAAGCGTAGACTCAATCCTCGACAGATATTCAAACATGGTCGAGATAAAGGGTGCCGTGTTCCGTCCAGGTATGTATCAGGTAGGCGGCGAGATAAACAGCGTGCGTAGTTTGCTGGAGCATGCCGACGGTCTCAGAGAGGAGGCGTTCACCGCACGTGCCGTGATGCACCGCATGAAGAAAGACCGCTCTCTGGAAGTGGTGCCGGTTGATGTGGAAGGCATCCTTGACGGTAAGGTAGCCGATGTGCCGTTGCAGCCTAACGATGTTTTGTTCATCCCTACGAAGCAGGAGATGATGGAAGAACAGACCATAACGATACACGGAGAGGTGAACTATCCTGGCATCTATAAATACGCATCCAATGAGACGCTTGAGGACTTCGTGCTTCAGGCAGGAGGTCTGAAGAACTCCGCTTCCACTGTGAAGGTCGATGTGGCGCGCCGCGTGATGAATCCAAAGGCGCTTACCAACGACTCCATCTCAGCTTATACATACAGTTTCGCATTGAAAGACGGCTTCGTGATCGACGGTACTCCAGGCTTCCACCTTATGCCATTCGACGAGGTGTATGTGCGTAAGAGTCCGGGCTTCTCAAAACAGCAGAATGTCGTTGTTGACGGTGAGGTGATGTTCAGCGGTACATATACGTTGCAAAGAAAGAACACCCGTCTGAGCGACGTCATCAAGGCGGCAGGCGGAGTGAACGACCGCGGATATGCAGCCGGTGCTACACTCGTAAGAAAGATCAACGAGAGTGAGCGCAAGCGTCTGGAGGCAGCCCGCAAGATGGCCCTTGAGCAGTATGAGCAGGTGGCTGCCGAGGAGGCAGCAAAGACCGGCAAGAGTGTTGATATCACAAACAGTGAGCGTATCAAGAAATTCCAGATCGATGACACCTATTCAGTAGGTATCGAGCTCGACAAGGCTATTGCCAACCCAGGCAGCGATGCCGACATCGTGCTTCGCGAAGGCGACCGCATCGTTGTTCCGCAGTACACCGGAACGGTGAAGATCAACGGTGAGGTGATGTATCCAAACACCGTAGGTTTTGTTAAGGGCAAGAAGGCAAGCTATTATATTGACCAGGCCGGTGGTTTCAACAACAAGGCAAAGAGAGGCCAGACCTACATTATATATATGAATGGTATGGTGGCAAAGGTTTCCCACAACGCCAAGCCGATGCCTGGTTGTGAGATTGTGGTTCCAGCTAAGGCTACCACCAAGATGAGCATCGCCGAGACGATGACCATCGGTACGTCGGTAGCGTCTATCGCCACGATGATCGCTACTTTGGCTAACATATTATAAAGGAAATACGATGTGATACGGCCCTGTCACGATAAGTGTCAATGGGCCGTATTGCTGATATAGACAATTATGACTTAATCCACTATTGAGTGGAAGACTTCGATAGACTGAAAAGCGAATGGCAAACGATAGGAACATAGTTCTGAAGAAAAACATACTGATGTCGGCGGTGCTGAAGATGGTGGGACTGGCAACGTCTCTCCTCATAGTGCCTATTACCATCGGCTATCTCGACAAGGAAGTCTATGGAGTATGGATGACCATGACGTCGGTATTGTTCTGGATAGGAACCTTCGATATCGGTCTGGGCAACGGAATGCGAAACTATCTCACCGAGGCAATCTCGAAGCAAGACTTTTCGTTGGCCAGAAAATACATCTGCACCACATTCTCATTGCTCACCGTCATCGCCCTGGCGTTGGGAGTGATAGGACTGCTGCCCTTGTCGCAGCTTGACTATTGCAGCTTCTTCAATACCCATGCTGTGAGCGGAGAAAGTCTTCGCAATGCAACGCTCGTGGCAATAGGTTTCACGCTCGGCAATTTCGTCTTGAAGAATGTGGGCTTCATCTTCGTTGCCATGCAGAAATATGCAGTCAACGACCTCCTCACCGTGTCGGGCAACGTCATCTCGATGGTGATAATATTCATACTTACCAAGGTGACGTCGGGCAATCTCATGTATGTCGTCCTTGCATACACGGCAACGACATGTGTCGTCTTTGCCCTTGCCACAATCCCCCTGTTCTTGCGATATCCCGAACTCCGCCCCGCCGCCAACGACTTTGACAAGAGTCTCGGCAGACAGATTGTGGGCAAGGGAATGGGATTCTTTGTGATTCAGGTGAGCAGCTGTCTTGTCATTTTCGGTGCTGCCAACGTGTTCATAGCCCAGAACTGCGGACCGACGAATGTCACGACATACAACATCGCATACAAGTTTTTCAACCTTCTGATAATAGCCTATACCATCATCCTCTCACCAATGTGGAATGCCTATACCGACGCCTACGTGAAGGGAGACATGGCATGGATAAACGCCACTTTCAACAGAGCGTTGAAGTTCTGGGCGCTTTCCGTCGCCGGCGGAGCGTGCATGCTGGCAGTCAGCGGAGTGTTCTATCATCTGTGGGTTGGCGACAAAGTGGAGGTGCCGCTCTCCATCTCGCTGTGCACATTCGTATATGTGTGTGCCTTCAATCTCAACAACTGTGCAACGTATCTTATCAACGGACTCAACAAGATAAGAGTGCAGATACTGACATCCGTAGTCTTCACCATCCTTTATGTGGCGATGGTCAAGTTCACTGATATGGGACTGAGCGTAGAGAGTATAGTCCTGAGCATGGCAACATGCTATCTCGCCATGGCGCTTATACACATCTATCAGTGCCGCTTGCTGATCAGGCAGAAGGCAACGGGAATATGGGACAGATGACAATAAAAAGATAACAATAAAACAACAGATATAGTAGATGAGCAATAAGATAAGTGTAATCACCGTGGTCTACAACGATGTGAAGCACATCCGTGAGACGATGGAGAGCTTCTTCTCGCAGACGTGGGAAGAAAAGGAATATATCGTCATTGACGGTGGCAGCACTGACGGCACGGCAGAGGTGATAAAGGAGTATGCTGACCGCTTGGCATATTGGTGCTCAGAGAAAGACGCCGGTGTCTATGATGCCATGAACAAAGGCGTGCAGCATGCCAACGGCGACTGGGTGAATATCCTGAACTGCGGCGACTATTATTTCTCAGACCATTCGCTTGCCGACGCCATCCGGAATTGTGATGCCGGGAATGCCGACATCATATATGGCGACAGCATGAAACTGCGCCAGGGACACGTATTCCCTTTCCCCTCCTCAAGCAATGTGGCAGGTCTCGAATACAGACCTGTCTATCGTCACGGTTCATCACTCGTGAGAACGCAGATACACAAGGAAAACCTGTTCGCTCTTGACAAGAAGAAAGATTATGGTTTCGCTCTCGACTGGTATCTCATCTATACCCTATACAAGAAGAAATACAGGTTTGTCAGAACTGACGCCATAATAGAAGTCTTCGATGAAGAAGGAATGTCAAACCATCCCGTCAGGGGAGAATATCTGAACTACAAGATATCCATCAGCGACGGCTTCAGGATTGGCAAGCTCGTAAGCTTCCTGACAAAGGTGATGAAAATATGGCTTGTTGGAAGTCCCGTATATTCAGGAATGAGGAAATTCGTTCTCGGACCTCTCACCAATTCCATCCTGCCCAGCCTCCCGTGGTGTGTGCGCAGGTTTGCCATGAGAAAGCTCGGCATGAAGATAGGCAAAGGGACCTATGTGGACAGCCGCTGCTATATAATGAACCTCAACAAACTGTCTATAGGAAAGGATTCACATATAAACCGCATGGTGACACTCGATGCCCGTGGCGGACTGACCATCGGCGACAGCGTGTCGGTGTCGCATGGAGTGATGATTATGACAGGCAGCCATGATGTGCAGTCACGCCATTTCCCGGTGAAGTTCTATCCCATCGAGATAGGCGACTTCGTCTGGATAGGTTGTGGAGCTATGGTTCTGCAGAATGTGAAGATAGGCAAGGGGGCAGTAGTTTCGGCAGGAGCCGTAGTCACCAAGGATGTCCCGCCATATACCATCGTCGGTGGAGTGCCGGCTAAGGTAATAGGCCACAGGACCGAAGACCTGGAATACCGCTGCACGCCATAAACAGGCAGGGGGTAGGACAGTAGACAATGATTAAGAAGTAAATGAAATACAAGATAAAATGTCAGATACAAAACGCGTGAAGGAAATCGACGTGCTTTCGCTTTTGAAGAAAGTGGCGTCGAGGAAAAAGGAAATGATAATCTTCGTTTCCGTATTCTTTGTTATTGGAGTTATCGTGGCTTTGGAACAGCAGAAGAGATACACCTCTTATGTGGTGTTGGCTCCAGAGGCCACAAGTATGGGTATGTCGCAGAACCTCAGCGACATTGCCGGAGCCATAGGTATGGATATCGGTGGCGGTAAATCATCCGTCGATGCCATCTATCCCGACATCTATCCCGATGTCTTCGCATCCACAGACTTCGTGGTGAAGCTCTTCGATATTCCCGTCAAGGTGAAGGGACAGAAGAAGACATACTACAACCACATCCTGCAGGACACCAAGATACCATTCTGGGACTATCCCAAGTTGTGGCTCATCAAGATGTTCGGTAAGAAAGACACCATACCGAGCACCAATGTCGTTAACCCACATTGTCTGACAAAGATCCAGAGCGAGGTCTGCGAGGCAATAGTCGGAAGCATCGGTTGCCAGATCAACAAGGGTACCAATGTGATAACCCTTTCCGTTACCGACACCGACGCTCGTGTGGCTGCCTGCATGGCAGACTCCGTGAAGACCAGACTGCAGAACTACATCACGCTCTACCGTACGAAGAAGGCAAGACAAGACCTGGCTTACTCACAGCAGATCAATGCAGAGGCAAAGGCAGCCTATGAAAAGTCGCGTCAGAAATACGCATCATTCGCCGATGCCAACTCAGAAGTCGTGCTCATGTCGTATCAGTCTAAACTCGAGGACCTGGAGAACGATATGCAGCTGAAGTTCAACAACTATTCGCAGACCGCCCAGCAGGTGCAGAAGGCACAGGCGAAGATACAGGAGAACACTCCGGCGTTCACCGTGATTCAGAATGCCACCGTGCCATTGAAGTCGTCGAGCATGCCGCGAACGCTTATGGTCATCATATTCGTGTTTGTAGGAGTTATAGCAGACGCCCTCTGGGTGTTGGTGTTGAGTCAGGCTTTTGGCAAGAAGAAATAAAGAAAGGTAATACATATAGATGGAGTTCGCTTATCCTTATCTGCTGTTGGTCATGATCTATGGTTCTCTTGCCGTATATGCCCATTTCAACAGCGAGTCACAAATGAAGACAATGTGTGTGAACATATTGTCAGTTGTCGTATTTGTGTTCTTCTTCGGACTCAGAGGATTCGTGGCCTACGACTGGACCTCATATTATCCCGAGTATCAGAGTCTGACCGACTTGCGCACCTTGTTCACGCTTCCGTTGAACAAATGGACGTGGGAGCCGGGCTTCATGATATTCGGAGTGATATGCAAGACCATATATCCCAACTATTTCTTCTTCCAGTTTCTGTGTATCCTGATAAACGTTACATTGCTGATGATGTTCTTCAGGCGATATGTCAGCAACATACCGCTTGCGTTTATGATCATGCTGGTGATGAGCGGTTTCGAGATAAACATCAATCTGGTGCGCAACTCCATATCCATATTGCTGTTCGTCAATGCCATCGTGTTCATTGAGAAGAAGCAGTTCCTGCCCTTTTTGCTCGTTTGCTTGTTAGGCTTCACGTTCCATAGTTCGTCATTGGCATACATACCGATGTATTTCATCATCAACAGAAAGTTCAACAAATACATAATGATGGCGATATTCGCCGTTGCCAATGTGATATACCTCTTCCATATCCCCATCCTGAAGTCGTTGATACTCCTGGTGGTAGACTATATCATGCCGTCTACCAAACTCTGGGTGGAGGCATATCTCAGCATGGACCTCAGCACGGGCTCCGTGTTGAGTATCGGCTATCTTGAGCGACTGCTCACCGGAATACTTCTGTTCTGCTATATCGACAAGCTCAGAGAAGTCCGCAACGGCAACAACATCTTCGTGAACAGTATGCTCTTCTATCTGTGCACATTCCTGTTTCTCAGTGAGTTCCGCACGATAAGTCTCCGCTGTTCCTATCTTTTCATCTATGCATACTGGATAGTATGGATAGACCTGATAAAGTGTTTCACCTATCGCAACAACAAGATACTGTATCTGTCGTTCGTGGCGTTGTACAGTCTGCTGAAAGTATATTTCCTCAATACCACCGCCATGTCGGAGTATTACAATATCACCATAGAGAACAAACCATACAACGAGAGGCTCATCCATTTCAGACAACATTTCAACGACGGTAAATAAAAAGACATACCATGAAAGGAAAAGTATTGTTCATAGATTACGTATACCAGAAGGGACACGTCAACTTCAATCGTATCCATATCGACGCCATCCGCTCGGCAGGCTACGATGTGAAGATAGTGTTGCATTCAGACATAGCTTCCCAACTCGATTATCCTGACAGCGATTACGTTGCCAAGCTGCCCCGCTTCCTGAATATGCGCGGCAAGAGAGCCGTTCTCAACCGCATTATATTCACTGTCACCCTGCTGTATCTGAAATTCAAGATACGCTTCTCAGATTACACTTATGTAGTGGTGTCGAGTTGCGATGAGGTCACTTTGGGTCTGTTGCCCCTTTGCCGTAATATGTATATAATATGTCATAACACCGGCACCGTGGCATCCAGGGTGAAACTATTCTTTCTCAAGCGTCTGGCGCGCCACAACACCTTCGTTGTGTTCGACGACTATATGAAGAAACCGTTGCTTGAGAATGGCATAACAAATGTTGCCGTGGTGTCACACGGCTGCGTCAGTCCGTTTGATGAGAGCCATGCCGATACCAGCCTTCCCGAATACTTTTCCGCTTTCAGGAAAGTGGTGTTCCATCCCTCTTCAAAGGCAGACGACACCTTTGTGAATTCGCTCGTAAGCAGTAGCGAACTTGCAGATTTCCTTGCCCGGAACGATGTGCTGCTGCTCATTCATGGCGACAAGAAAGAAGGCGAGAAATATCCCGACAACGTGCGCTTCATTTCAGGCTTCCTGCCAACGGCGCTCTATCGGGAGATATTCCTCCGTTCAGACATCGTGCTCCTTGCCTATCCCTCATCCTTCCAGAATCAGGTCAGTGGAGTGAGCTTCGAGTGTGTGGCAAACAGGAAGAACATGCTTGTGCTTGAGCATCCCGCCCTGCATTACTGCCGTGACTTCTATAACTACGATCCGATATTCTCCTCTACCGGCGAACTGATAGAGAAGATGCGGGCGCTGACAGGCGACAACGGTCTGCATTGTGTGGCAACCCCGGAATCGCTGACTCCAGACTATCTTAAAATCTTTGGATAATGGAAATATCTGTTATAATACCTACATACAAGCCCAGAGAATACATCTCCGACTGCCTCCGTTCTTTGGAGGAGCAGGATTTCCCCGTTTCCGATTATGAGGTGATAATCGTACTCAATGGCTGCGACATGCCATACCGGTCGATGCTCGAAGGTATCATCACCGACAATGGTTATGTCAATGTGAGAGTCATTCAGACCGACGAGCCGGGTGTGTCGAACGCCAGAAATATCGGTATAGACAATGCAAAAGGCAAATATCTGCTCTTCATCGACGACGACGACTGGGTGGCAGGCAACGGCTATCTGTCGAGCATGCATGCCTTGACGGATTTGCATACGGTGGTTGCCTGCAATTTTTATCTCATTGATGACAAGACCCGTGAGCACCTGCCGTATTTCCTCACATCAGCCTACAAGCGATGCATGGAATACCCCAAGCTGACATTGTTCAATTCGCGGAGCTTCCTGTCCACGGTAACAGGGAAACTCATACCCAGAGATGTGATAGGAGACAGGCGGTTTGACACGAAGCACAAGCTCGGTGAAGACGCCCTGTTCATGTTCATCGTGTCCGACAGGATTTCCAGAATGGAGATTGTCCACAATGCCGACACCGTATATAACGTGAGGGCAAGAGAGAATTCCGCCACCCGTGCACGCCATCGGTATTCGGAAAGAATTGCCGTGGCGATGAGGCTTACGTGTAGCTATATGGGGGCATATCTGAAAAAGCCGCTGAAATACGACTTCCTTCTGTTTGCATCGAGGGTCTATGCCACGATAAGCAAGCTGCGTAAAAAAGTATATGAATAGAAAATAACTGATATCGTATGAAATACTGCATATTGACACCACGCTTCCCATTTCCCGAAAATGGCGGAGACGTGTTGAGAATTAACAATATAGCCAAATATCTGAAGTCTGCCGGTCATGAGCTTGTCCTTGTGTCCTTCTGTGAGGGCAATCCTGACATGGCAGCCGCAAAGACTCTGTATGACAAGATATACGTAGTAAAGCGCAAGAAGACCAACTCCATGCTATACTCGCTTGAGTATATGCTGAGCGGTCGCCCCATACAGTGTGGCTACTACTACTCTCGGGAATACTCAAAGCTGCTGGGGATGGTAATCAGCAAAGAGAAACCAGACCGTTTCGTCAGCCATCTGCTCAGGATGGTGCCATACCTCACCCGGCATGGCGTGGAGTCTCAATCCATCGTGGAGATGACCGATGCCTTGTCGAAGACCTATACTCTGTCTTCCGGTTTCAAGGGCATGTCGCTGAAGAAGGTGATTTACGCCATCGAGCGCAAGCTTATCCGAAGATATGAGCACTTTGTGATGAATAAATTCCCGAAGGTTGTACTCGTTTCACAGGCAGACATCGACTATCTCTCTGCCGGGGACGACAAGCATTCGCTGGCATTATACACCAATGGCGTGGAGTGTATGGACGAGATACCCGATTCCTACGACCATGACAAGATCTGCTTTGTAGGCAATATGCGAACCCTGCAGAACCAGGATGCGGTGTTGCATTTCGTAAACGACATCTTCCCGCTGATTCTGAAGAAGAAGCCCGGAGCCAGATTCTATATCGTAGGGGCAGAGCCGCCGAGAAACATCATGGCGCTGTCTGAAAAATCCGAGAATATCGTGGTGACGGGATTTGTAGACGTCCTTTCAGATGCCGTTAAGGATTCCTGCGTGGCTGTGGCACCGGTGCAGATTGCCGCCGGCATTCAGAACAAGGTGCTTGTGGCTATGGGTATGGGAGTGCCGGTGGTGATGTCGTCGCTCATTTCAAAGGCAATTCCCGAACTTGAAAGTGGCACCAACTGCATCATCGAAGATGCCGACCAAGCCTTTGCCGACGCTTGCCTGAGGATGATGGACAACGAAGCCGACCGCAACCGCATTTCCCGCTCAGGTTATGATACCGTAAGGAAATACTATTCATGGCAGGAGAAACTCTCCGGCTACGATCATTTGAATGCTGACTCATGACCCATAATCCCAAATCGGTCATTAGGGCTTGCTTGGATTTTGGCATTTTAGAAGGATGGATTTTGTTTGGCTTTTAATGAGTAATAGCGAGCTATTGCGAATTAAAAACAAGCAAAATACGCCTTATAAAATTCAAAAGACTGCAAGCAGTTATGAAATTACCCAATAAAACGTCCTAATGACCGTTTTGGGATAAATGGTCATCAAACTGTTACTCTTGCCTAAGCATGGCATAGAAAAATGCTCCATGTTCCGTTATTTGGAATTATGGAGCATTTTTGCAAATTATGGAGTCTTATATCGTTTTAGAATCCCTTGAATGTCAGTTTCAGCGTTTCAGATTGCAACACCATTTTACTTCCAGTCAATTTTAATACCTGGAAATTCTCCTCCAGCTTGTTTATGCCGTATGGTGCCAGCAGGGTAGGGTCGGAGAGAGGCACGTCGCCGTTTTCGCGGTCGTAGACGTATGGTGTGTGCAGCGTGAGCTGCGTGTTTGTCTGGTTGAAGCGCATCAGAATCTTCGCGAGCTTCTCGTTTTTGTCATCCGCCTGCATCAGTTTGTTTTGGAATGCCCAGAATAACTTTTCATTCTTCAGGTCGAGCACTCCGCCAGTGGCAATCGTGTCCACACGGGTCAAATGCCACATACCGTTGAAATCTCCGGCAGCCGATGAAGTCTCTATGTCGCATGAGGCGAGAGTCATCGTGGTAAGTATCGTTGTGGCGGCTATGAGGATGCCGCATATTGTCTTTCTCATTTCTTTTCTTTTTTCGTTTTTTGTTCCCCTTGTAGATTATCGGTGAAGTTATAGTGACAGTGTCTACAGGCTGAAACTGCCCCTCTTGGCGATGGTCAGCTGGAAACCGTAGTTGTTGCCCAGTATTCCACCGAAGTCCATGGCATAACCGCCTTTCACGCTCCAGTTGCGAAGCAGAGACCTTGTGAATTTGTATTCACCCTCAACGAGGAAACTGATATTGTGGCGTAAGTCGTTGTAAGGACTGCCATAGGTCCCCAATCCCTCCTGATAAGTGGCAAGCACACGGTATCGTGTGTTGTCGCTGGGACGGCCGTCGAATCCCAGATGGAAAGCCATGAAACGGTTGTCCTGCACAGAGATACTTCCGTTCTGGTTGTAGATTGGCGAGCGGAAGAGAGGGTTTCCCATCACCTGTCCCCAGTGCTGCCATCCAGGATAGATGTTGTGGTTGTAGTAATTGTCGGTGCCGCCGATATGGTCGGGAATAGTCGTCGTATGGTCGTGGTATATAGGTCCGCTTTGATATTTTGTGTAGATATATTCCACCACGATGTTTCTCAGCCATGTACCGTATTTCATGTTGAGGTCGAAACCTATCATCCAGTCTTTGAAGTCGTAGAGCACGTAGCGTCTCTTCTTCTTCACCTGCCATTCCTCACCGCTTCCGTAACCATCGTAGTCGAGTTGGAACATCGCCGAGTGGTCTTCAAAGAATTTGTCTACGTAGAGTCCCGCTTTCCAAAGGTCTTTCTCCAAGTTCAGTCGCATCATCCAGCTGCCCAGCTGGTTGCCTTCAGCATTCTTGTAGTTTTCGCCATCGGTGATGTCTTTGCCTCCCGGCACGAAAGCGTTCCAATAACCTTTCAGACTCGTGTTACCGTTTATCACCGACACCGTTCCGTCACCGTTAGGCAGATACGATTTTCCGCCGAACTGCGATGCCATCTCCAGTCCCAGTTCCAGCGAGAGAGGGTGCATATACGGGTCGTTTCCTATTCTGATGAATCCTGCCTTGGAGTGATATAACACGTTGTCGGCATATCTGCTCCGCTTGCTGGTGAATTCGTGCTGCCATGAGTCGTCGGTCATTATTCCGTAAGCCACATGACCTTTCAGCTGCACCCATCCGCCAGTGAACGGCACCTTCCAGTAGTCTTCGAGCGCCAACCTCACCTGTGGTACGGGTCGGGCGTTTATGCCCAAAGTCTGCGAACCGCTGCTGAGCCTGTTGTCCTTCAGGTTCATCGGCCTTTCCTTTGCTCCTATGGAGAGAGTGCCATGCAGCCATCGTCCCTCCACGTATGCCTGTTGCAATACCACGTTGCTCGTATAGTTGAATGGCACGGCGGCGTCAATGCCGAATCCGTATCCCCATTTCTTTTCCATGTCGTTGCCGATGTTTCTCTGCAGCGATCCTCTGATGTAGCCGTTATTCTCGTCGAGCGACGACAATCCGTATTTGTTGGCGTTCAGCCATAGTGGGGTCTTGCCGTGTGAGAAGCTTCCCTGGGCCTCAGCCGAATATTCAAATTCCCCTTTCTTCTGTAGCGTGGTGGCTTGTTCGTCGTAAGTGTCGTTGTCTTGAGCCGTAGCGTTTAGTGTCGCTGCGGAAATCAAGGCAAGTAGAAATACCTTCTTCTGATTCATAAATGTTTTGATGTTTGTGTCTATTGTTGCATCAGTCTTTCGATGAATTTGCACACCATGTCGATACCCTTCACGTTCTCTCCGCCCTGAGGGATGATTACGTCGGCATACCTCTTTGTGGGTTCAATGAACTGTTCGTGCATAGGTTTAAGCACTTCGAGATAACGGTCTACCACCATCTTCACGTCGCGTCCACGCTCCACGATGTCCCTTTGTATGTTGCGTATCAGTCGCTCGTCGGAGTCGGCGTCAACGAATATCTTCAGGTCCATCATGTCTCTCAGCTTCTTGTTCAGCAGCGTCATGATGCCCTCGATGATTATCACAGGCTTTGGTTCCACATGGATGGTCTCAGGCAGACGGTTGCATTTGATATACGAGTATGTGGGCTGTTCGATGGCGTTTCCCTTGCGCAGTTCGTTCACCTGCTTGATGAGCAGTTTCCAGTCGAAGGCGTCGGGATGGTCGAAGTTTATGGCATGTCGTTCCTCCTCCGTCATCTCCGTCGTATCGTTGTAATATGAGTCAAGCGGTACCACCGCAACATAGTGTGGAGGCAGAGCTTCCACGATTTTCTTTACCACGGTGGTCTTGCCAGAGCCCGTACCACCAGCTATGCCGATTATTGTCATATATTCTGTTTTGATGTTTACTTTTTTCTTATCAGGACCTTGCGGTATTGTTCCGCTTTCTTCTCCAGTTTCATGGGGTAGGCTCTCGAACTGCTTGGCATGCGGAAGAGAGTCATCCTCTTGCCGTTGTTCAGAAACTCCACCGATGTGCCAACTTTAGGGACGGGGCAGCCGAAATGCGTGGCGAATACCGTAGTGGCCTTCTCTCCTGTCGTCACCACCGTGGTGCAGTGGGGGAGTCTTTCCAGAAGCGAGTCGAGATCAGTTGGTGTCACAATCTCCAGATCCTTGTCAGAAGCCGTGTTCTTCGTGCGTCTCACGGCACACGCCGTGTCGTATAGCGCCACGCCCTCTTTGGTGAGGAATTCCACTATCTGCTCTTTTCTGAACCTCTTCCTCTCCGTGTCCACGAAATGGTCTTTGTCGTCGAAAAACAGTAGCCCAAAGATTCTCCACATGTCGTTTATGAAGTTAGGATAGAAGAAATCCATGCTCCATCGCTGTTGTGATGGCGGAAAACTTCCAAGCATCAGCAGCCAGGCATTCTTGGGCAGGAAAGGCTCGAGTGGATGGCATTCTACAGGAATGTTGGCGGATGATGCCCCGGTGTCGGCACCCGCCAATCCGCCAGTCCCTCCGTTCTTCCCCATGGTAGTGGACAGGCTTGTTTTGCTTTCAGTTTCTTCGTTTGATTTCATAAAGACTTACTGTGATATAGTCTTGAACCTCGGTATTACCCATTTTGCCTTGGTTCCCTCAAATTAAGATCTATTCCATATCCCTATTTCTGCTCTTTCACCAGATACACGACTACCGGCAGGTGGTCGCTGTATCCGTCGAGCCATACGCCACCGGCATGAGTACGCTTTGGAGCACCCTTGTATTTCCCTTCGGTCTGGAACAGGTAGTCGCGGCGGAAAATCTGGTTCTTGAAGAATTTCAGTGTAGAGAAATCCTTTGCTCCCTTTTTGTTCAGCAGGTTAGGAGTCATTACAATCTGGTCGAAGAGATTCCACGAACCGCCATAGGTCAGTGTTCCCAATCCCTCTTTCACCAGTATGTTGTACCATGGGTTATACATCTCGCCTTTGCCCACCTCGTCGATGTCTGGTTTGCATCCCAGAGCCTCCGTCATGCTGGCGTTTGTGGGGTCGTCGTTCATGTCGCCCATCACGAATACCTTCACCTTCGGGTCTTCTCTGAGCAGCGAGTCCTTCAGCGCTCTCACCTGGCGGCCGCCCGATTCACGATAGAAAGGTTTAGCCGCCCGGCTCGGCCAGTGACACACCACGAATGCCACATGCTCGCCGGCCATCTCTCCGCTCACGGTCAGGAATCCGCGGGTCAGAAACGCACTGTCCTTCTCCAGTTCCTGCACGTATGGCACGAGCTTCGTGTTCCAAACCTTGAAGAGCTGCGGATTGTAGAGCAGCGCACAGTCGATGCCACGGCGGTCCGGACCCTCTATATGTACGTATTTATAGCCACGTGCCTTCAGCGGTTCCTGTGCCGTGAGGTCGTCGAGCGCCTTGCTGTTCTCCACCTCGCTCAGTCCAATCACGGCGCATCCCACGTTCTTAGGCAGCACGTCGGTGCCCATGTCGGCAAGAGCCCTCGCCATGTTCTTCAGCTTGTGAGAATATTTCAGCCCGTTCCAACGGTAAGACCCCGTAGGAAGGAAGTCGTAGTCTCTTTTGCCTTCGTCGTGGCAAGTATCGAAGAGATTCTCCTGGTTGTAGAATCCCACTCCGTAGCACAAATACTTTTTCTCATTTTGCGACATTGCGCCGATAGACACCATGCACAGCGCTAATATCAGCAAGAAACTGATTCTTTTCATTTTCATATTGTTTTAAATATTTTGTTTTTCTATACTGCCTGTCTGACAATTATCCACGTCTTTGTAATCAAAGACAAAGGTATGAATTATTTTCCATTATTTTGGCATTGCAATATTAAATGTTTGTAACATCCCGTGTTTTTATCTTGTAATGTTTGTCGCTTAGTCAAAAAAGCGTTAACTTTGTGGCATACAAACATAACACTTATTTATGAAGCAGAAGAATCTGAAATTAGCCGTGATGGCATTGTGCTCCGCTTCTATGGCCCAGGCCCAGACTGTAGGTACTGACTCCATAGGACAGCGTGGCGCCGCTCTCAGCGAGTCGGCTTTCACGTTTACGGAGGCACAGCTCGGAGAAGACGATGATATGTCGCAGAACGTTACCATCGTCAATTCCAACTCCAACATGTATGCGAGTGAGGTTGGATTCCTCTTCTCGCCGGTGCGTTTCCGTTATCGTGCGTTCGACCAGAAGTATAACGATGTTTATATCAACGGACTGCCGATGAACGACATGGAGACGGGGCAGTTCCGCTATTCCCTCGTTGGCGGACTCAACCAGCAGACAAAGAACCAGGAGTTCGCCCTTCCGTTTGAAACCAACAATTTTGCCATGACGGGGATGGCAGGTTCAAACAACTATAACTTCCGTCCGGCAAGCATGCCGGCAGGCCACAGGATAACGCTCTCCGGGGCCAACCGCAGTTATACGTTGCGAGGCATGTACACCTTCAATACCGGACTCAGCAACCGTGGTTGGGCATTCTCAGGAAACCTCACATACCGTTGGGCGAACGAAGGATACGTGGAGGGAACGTTCTATAACTCCCTCTCTTACTTCCTCGGAGTGCAGAAGGTGTTCGGCGACGGAAGCCACTCCCTCTCGCTCACCACATGGGGCAACCCTACGGAGCGCGCCTCTCAGGGAGCCGGTACTGACGAGATGTACTGGATGGCAAACGACAGATACTACAACCCATACTGGGGATACCAGAACGGCAAAAAGCGCAACTCACGAGTAGTCAACGACTTTGCGCCGACAGCTCTGCTCACATGGGACTGGAAAATCTCCGACAACGACAAGCTGACGACTTCGCTCATGGGCAAGTACAGCATGTATAAGAGCACGAAGCTGAACTACAACAACGCCGACAACCCTCATCCAAACTACTGGAAGAATATGCCGAGCAGCTATTTCGATGTATGGGACGACACCAATACCTCATACCGGAACAGCGATGCGCTCGCCAACTGGCAGTCGGCATACGATTTCTGGAGCGGACCTAAGGCAAACCGCCAGATAAACTGGGACCAGCTGTATTATGCCAACAAACAGGCTTCGGCACAGGGACAGGATGCCATGTATTATCTGCAGGCAAAGCACAATGATGCGCTGACAATCGCATTGGCTTCAACTTTCAACAAGCAGATAGACAAAGACAAGGCATGGAACATCGGCATTGTGGGAGCTACCAACAAGGGCATGCACTACCAGACGATGGAGGATATGCTCGGAGCAACGACATTCCACAACGTGAACACCTATGCCATCGGCACCTATTCGCCAGATGCCGACGAGGTGCAGTATGACCTCAACAACCGCAACGGCCTCGTGGGAAAAGACGACAAGTTCGGTTACAACTACAACCTGCTCGTGAACAACGGCAAACTGTGGACGAGCTACTCGGAGAATTTCGGCAACCTGCACTATGTAATCGCCGGTAAACTGGGATATACATCCATGCAGCGCGACGGAAAGATGCGCAACGGTCTCGCCAAGGACAACTCTTACGGCAAGAGCCACACGGCACAGTTCATTGACGGCGGAATGAAATTCGGAGCCAACGTTAATCTGGGCCGTGGCAACACCTTTACCCTCGGACTCGGATATGAGCACCGTGCTCCGCAGGCAAAGGCGGCCTTCATATCACCGGAGATAAACAACGACTTCGTGCGCAACCTCAAGAACGAGCGCGTGTTCAGTTCAGAAATCGGATACCAGTTCCAGACCTCTTGGCTGCACGCCAACATCAACGCATACTACAGCTACCTCACCAACGTGAGCGACTGGCAGAACTTCTATATGGACGACGTGAACTCATTCACATACGTGTCGCTCACAAACATGAAGAAGGCATACTATGGCGTTGAGGCAGGATTGAAATTCCGTGTTACAAGCGCCTTCGACGTGAAACTTGTCGGACAGATAAGCGACGCCAAGATTCTCAACGACGCCAATCTCGAGTATATGCGCTCGCAGAATGCCATGGTATATGGTGATGTGGCAGACGGACTCGTTGAAGACCATATATATAATAAAGGTATGCGCGACAACGGCACACCGCTCACGGCAGCAAGCCTCGGACTCAGCTATCACAGCGGCGGATGGTTCATCGACCTCAATGCCAACTACTACGACCGCATCTATCTCTCATACTCTCCTAACTACAGATATGAGTCAGCATGCAAGGTGCGTGGCGACATCCTCAACAACCAGCCGGTGCGCAGCAAACTCTCACAGGCTAAGGGACACGGCGGATTCATGATAGACGGTTCTATCGGAAGAAGCATATACCTGAAGCGCGGATCGCTCTCAATCAACCTCACCGTGACGAACATTCTGAACAATACCAACATCGTGACCGGAGGATACGAACAGAGCAGAAGCGACTACAGCACACCGAAGGCCGACGGAACGGCAACGACACGTGCATACAAGTTCTCTAAGAATCCAATGAAGTTCTATGCCTATGGCACCAACGGACTCCTCAATATCGCGTATAAATTCTAAAAAACTCTCATGACAATGAAAAAGACGAAATATATAAAATTCCTCGTTGCGGCAATGCTCCTCGGCGGACTTGCCACTTCTTGCATGGACGACGACTGGAACGACCCGACCGGCGAGGTGGCTCCATATGGCAACAACGACATCGTGGAGGACGATGCCAAGATGATATCCATAAAAGAACTGAAGGCAAAGACAGTAGACCTCATCCCCTCATCACAGGCAAACGACACCGTGCGCATCACGGAAGACTGGCAGTTGAAGGTGCGTGTGACCGGAAACGACATTCAGGGAAACATCTATAACCAGATTGCCGTGCAGGACGAGAGCGGAGAGGGACTCCTCATCTGCATACAGAAGGGCGGACTCTTCGGATTCCTGCCTGTAGGACAGGAAATTCTCGTAAACCTCAAGGGACTCTATATCGGCATCTATGGCAACAACGTGCAGATTGGTGTGCCATATACGAATACCAGCGGCAGGACATTCCCAAGCCGTATGAACATCAACGTGTGGAACGAGCACTTCAAGATTCTCGGTGCGGCAGACGCTTCAAAGGTGGTGCCTGAGAAATTCGATGTGTCAAAGCTGAAAGACGTGGCATACGTGAAATCTCATCGTGGAAAGCTGATGACACTGGAAAACGTGGAGATGGATGGCGCTGACGGCAAACTGGCATGGGCACCGGAGGCTGACAAGGACGCCGGAAACGGAGTGAGCCGCACGGTGAAAATCAACGGCAAGGCACAGAGTCTGATGGTAGTGCGCAGCAGCACATACGCCGACTTCGCTGCCAAGGCGATGCCTACGGGAAAGGTGAACCTCACCGGTATCTTCACCGTATATGCCACAAATCCTTCAAAATATGGCTACACCTGGCAGATTCTCCTTCGTTCAGACAGCGACATCGAGGAGGTGAAATAAGCAAGGCTGAGAATTCAATAAAAAGTAACAAAACTATAAAAAAGAAATACAATGAAAAAGATATTATATTCAGTAATGGCGATGGCTGCCCTGACATTCTCATTCGCATCGCTGACAAGCTGTGAAGACGTTCCTGCACCGTATGAAATGCCGGACGTAACACCTGATGAACCTTCAAGTCCGGAAATGGAGCCGGCAGGTACCGGTACACAGGCAGATCCGTACAACGTGGCTGCTGCCATCAAGTATATTGACAATGGTGGTGCCGAGGACAAGGACGTCTATGTAAAGGGTAAGGTAGTGTCAGTACAGTCTGGCAGTTTCGACCCGAGCTACGGCAGTCTCAAATACTACATCTCCGACGACGGTACAGCAACAAACCAGTTCCTCGTTTTCAACGGATATGCAGGGCCAAACCGAACCAAGTTCTCTGGCGAGGACGCTCTCAAGCCAGGCGATGAGGTAGTGATATGCGGTAAGCTTGTGAACTACAACGGAACAAAGGAATTCACTACCGGAAACTATATCGTTTCAATCAATGGCAACGGTGGCGGCGGTTCAGACCAGCCGGCAGCAGGTCAGCCAACCGGCGACGGTACAAAGGCAAACCCATTCAACAGCGTGGCTGCAAACCAGTATGCATCGTCTCTCGCTGCCGGCGTGGAGTCAGACAAGGACGTATATATCAAGGGAAAGGTGGTTTCAGTCAAGGAGCAGTATGGCACCCAGTTTGGCAATGCCACATTCTACATCTCCGACGATGGCAAGGCAGACAATCAGTTCTATGTGTTCCGTGCTCTTTATCTGAACAATGAGAAATACACCTCAGGCGCAACTCTCAATGTTGGTGACGAAGTGGTAGTATGCGGCAAGGTTGTCAACTATATGGGCAACACCCCAGAGACCGTTCAGGGCAAGGCTTATCTCGTTTCGCTCAAGAGCAACGGCGGCAGCGGTTCTGAAGGCGGCACTACCGGTGATGCAAGCGCTTCGAATGGCGACTTTGAGAACTGGACAAACGGTTTGCCAAATAACTGGAAGACTGCTTCTTCTGCAGGAAATGCAACACTCAGCCAGAGTACAGATGCTCACAGCGGAAAGTATTCTGTAAAGGTTGGTGGATCAAGTTCTGCCAACAAGCGCCTTGGTTACAAGGAGATAACTCTGAAGCCAGGTGAATATACTGTTACGTTCTATGCAAAAGCTGCTACATCTACAGGTGCCTCTGTTCGTCCTGGATATGTTCCGGTGAAAGATGGAGCAAACCCAACCGGAAGCGATTATAAATATGGTGACTATGTAAACGACATAACAGCCACGAAATGGGTGAAAGTCACATATACATTCACAATCGAAACTGAAGGTACTTACAGCCTTCTTGTAATGAATGCCAAAAAGCCAGGCGGAGATGTGTTGATTGACGATTACACTTTGACAATGGGCTCTACCGTTATCATTAAATAAAACATTGACCTTATATATTCAGAATCCCATCATCCCTCCAGATGATGGGATTTTTCTAAGCACTCCTAAATCTAACAATACATAAAATGGAAAACGACAAGGAGTTTATTCCGCAGAAAGGAGGCTATCGTGATTTGATAGCATTTCAGAAGGCAACTTGCATATATGACATCACATATTATTTCGCACACAAATTCTTGGACAGGACTGACCGTACCGTAGACCAGATGATACAGGCTGCGCGCAGCGGCAGACAGAATATTGCCGAGGGCAGTGCGGCGGCAACCACCTCACGAGAAACGGAGCTGAAACTGACCAATGTGGCGAAAGCAAGTCTGCAAGAACTATTGCTGGATTATGAGGACTATCTCAGGCAAAACGGACTGGTACAGTGGGGAATATCAGATGTAAGAACTGTAAAGACGAGGGATATTTGTAAAAGACATAACGATACGGAATTTTATATGAAACAGATTCCGAGCCGTTCGGCTGAAACCATCGCAAATATTGCAATAATACTGATTCATCAAGCAGACACTCTCCTCAGACTGTTGATAGAGAGGCAAAAGGCGGATTTCCTGAAAAACGGTGGAATCAGGGAGGAAATGACGAGGGGCAGAATTGCTTATCGGCAACAGAATGGATGGAAGAAGTGAGAAAGTGAGAAATCTTTATGGGACAGATAGGACAGATAGGACTTATAGGATTAATAGCAAGGCTGTATTTGTCCTATTTGTCCTATAAGTCCTATCTGTCTTATAAGTCCTAAAACGTCCTATTTGTCTTAAAAAAGGCGTAGCCCCCTCATTTAGCCTGCTGGTTCAACATTTTTCCAAAATTTCTTGTCCATTCCACAAAAAAGCCTTACCTTTGCAGCCAAATGCTGAAAAGCATCGAAAATAATAAACAAATAAACAAACAATTTTAGATTAAAATGAAAAAAGGTATCCATCCAGAAAACTATCGCCCCGTCGTATTCAAGGATATGTCCAACGGCGATATGTTCCTTACACGTTCTACATGCAAGACTAACGATACAGTAGAATTTGAAGGAGAGACTTACCCAGTGGTAAAGGTCGAAATTTCAAGCACATCTCACCCGTTCTATACTGGTAAGAGCAAGCTCGTTGACTCCGCAGGTCGTGTGGACAAGTTCATGAGCCGCTATGGAAAAGCCCGCAAATAATATATACTAAGATATATAATTATTCAGGAAGATATTAAAGTGTGTTCAAGCGTAGTTGCATATGCGCATGAACGCACTTTTTGTTTGTATCCCAATCTGTCTTGCCCCCGAAACGGGCGTTACGCTGTTTTATGAGATGGGTTAAACCCATTTTGGGGAATAATCCTCTTGCTGCCGACAGTCAGCCAGAGGAAAAGCAAACTAAGACAATTCAAATCATTATGAAATTCATTATGAAGAACAGATTTCTTATTCGTGCTATGTATGCTGCGGCAGTTGCCCTTTTCTTCACGGCATGCGGCAGCGACAATGATGGTGGCGGTTCTTCACCGGCAAAAGAACCCAACGTAAACAGAAACACCGACTATACCGATGCTGCCGCGACAAGAACCGAAGTGCCGCATCTGCAGGGAGGCAACAGCCAGTTCATAGCCTATAGGGTGAGCGACAAGGCGTTCGACAAAGACGGAGTGAACTACTGTGTGGAGTGGGACCGCACTCTGAAGTCAAACCGCTGGACATGCTATGTGATGACCAAGCAGAACATAAAGAAGAATGTGCAGCGATGGTATGCCGCCGAAGGCGAGATGCAGTATCCTTTCGACGTTGTAAACCTGACAACTGACGATTATCACACTAAGAGCAACGGACAGGATTTGATATACGGATCAGGATTCGACCATGGACATCTCTGTCCGTCGAACGACCGTCTGTACAGCCTTGCCATAAACAAGCAGACGTTCTATCTTACCAATATGCAGCCGCAGTACAAGGTGTTCAACGGAAGCGACAAGAACTATAAGTACAAGGGTCTGTGGATAAACATGGAGCAGTTCCTGTATAACTTCGTGTCAGGAACAAAGTTCTCCTCCGCTGACTCCCTCTTCGTCTGCAAGGGCGGTACGATAGACAGCGAGAACCATATCCTGCAGCGTATCGGCGGCAAGATGATAGTTCCGAAGTATTTCTATGCAGCCGTGGTGTGGAAGCGTGCCAAACTCAACGTGTATTCCGGCCTCGCTTTCTGGTTTGAGCACACCAACGTATATCATGGCGACGATGCGCTGAAGGGATATGTCGTTTCCATCTCCGAACTGCAGAACAAACTTGGCAACAAGATAGACTTCTTCTGCAATCTGCCGGACAAGACAGAGGCGCAGGTAGAGAAAGTGGCTGCGACAATGGACTTCGGTTTATAAAAAATCGCAAATATTCCGCATTTATTTGGTGCCTTTTCATCAGAAATGCCTATTTTTGCAAATAGATTGGCGAGAATGCTTCTTCTGAAGCCTCTGCAATGGAGATATTATAATTCTGTAATCGTGGATTATCAATCTGTGGTAAGAGGATTGTCAGCCTGTAGGGGTATGGATTCCTCAACCTGTAATGCGCAGGGTATATCCTTGGCGCAGATGGTTCCGTGGCAAGAAGCGTCATTCTGCAAGAGAACAGGTTATTAAATCGGAAATATATTTTAAAACAAAAAACAAGAATAGAAATGAATACAGTATTTGACTTTTCGGTTAAGGACAGAAAAGGAAAGATGGTAGCTCTCAAGGAGTATGCCAACGAGGTATTACTGATTGTCAACACAGCCACTAAATGCGGATTCACTCCACAGTATGAAGAGCTGGAGAAGCTCTACGAGAAATATCACAGCCAGGGTTTTGAAATCCTCGACTTCCCCTGCAACCAGTTCGGACAGCAGGCACCAGGAACCGATGAGTCTATCCATGAGTTCTGCAAATTGAACTTCGGCACGGAGTTCCCACGCTTCAAGAAGGTGAAGGTGAACGGTCCTGATGCCGATCCTCTATATAAATTCCTCACTTCGCAGAAGGGCTTCGCCGGATGGGACGAAAGTCATCCGTTGACAAAGGTTCTCGACGAGATGCTCTCACAGGCCGATCCCGACTACAAGTCAAAGGCAGACATCAAGTGGAACTTCACCAAATTCCTCGTAAACAAATACGGAATGGTGGTAGAGCGCTTCGAACCGACAGAGAATATGGAGAACGTCGAGAAGAAGATAGAAGAACTGTTGTAAAACAGAATAACGACTTTAAATACTAAATTATAATATGGAACACGTAAAATGCTTGATTATCGGTAGTGGTCCTGCAGGATACACTGCTGCTATTTATGCTTCAAGAGCAAACTTGAAGCCAGTTGAATATTGCGGTCTGCTCACCGGTGGCCAGCTCACACAGACCACTATGGTGGAGAACTTCCCCGGTTATCCTCAAGGAGTGCTTGGCGGACAGATGATGAACGACATCCGCGAGCAGGCAGAACGCTTCGGCGCTGACATCCGCGACGGCATCATCACTAAGGTGGACTTCAGCAAGGCTCCCTACAAGCTGACAACCGAAGAGGGCGTTGAGATTGAGGCGGACACCGTGATCATCGCCACAGGAGCGTCTGCAAAGTATCTCGGACTTGACGACGAGAAGAAATACAACGGTATGGGAGTGTCAGCATGTGCCACATGCGACGGATTCTTCTATCGCAAGAAGACCGTTGCTGTTGTGGGCGGTGGCGACACAGCCTGTGAGGATGCCCTCTATCTTGCCGGTCTGGCAAAGAAGGTATATCTCATCGTGCGCAAGCCATTCCTCAGAGCCTCTAAGGTGATGCAGGAGAGAGTGATGAACGCTGAGAACATCGAGGTGCTCTTTGAGCACAACACCATCGGACTCTACGGTGAGAACGGTGTAGAAGGCGCACATCTCGTGAAGCGTCGCGGCGAGGCAGACGAGGAGAAGGTTGACATCCAGATCGACGGATTCTTCCTCGCTATCGGCCATAAGCCAAACTCTGACGTATTCAAGGAGTGGCTCGAGACCGACGAGGTGGGTTATATCAAGACCATCGACGGCACACCACGCACCAAGATTCCTGGAGTGTTCGTTGCCGGCGACGTTGCCGACCCAGTATACCGTCAGGCTATCACGGCTGCAGCAAGCGGTTGCAAGGCTGCGCTTGAGGCAGAGAGATATCTCTTGAACAAGTAATTCTCTCTTTGAGAGTTTCGTGAATATGCAGCCCGTAATGGTGGGCTCGCAATAGGGTAGGAGGAAGATGAAATATTTTTCCTCCTATTTTTATGTCCTTCTGTCTGGGATTATAAGAATAAAGCAGAAGGAGCGAAGAATCAGATTCCTCACTCCTTTCTTAGGTCTGCATTACCTTAATATATCCTGATGTCTTTTATTCTTCAAAATCCTTTTACCTATCGTTTCTTTAATATAGTATGTTTAATCCTTCTTTCCAGTCAGTCTTGTGTTGTATATATGATATAAGTCTTCTTTCTTTTAACCTTTTATCTTCCGAATCTTCCACCGCCACCGGAACGTCCGCCGCCTCTTGATGAACTGTTGCCGCTGCCGACAGACCTGTTGTTCGACGAACTGCTGCGGCTCGGTGTGAAGGTGTTGGCTGGGCGGGAAGAACCGCCTGCCGGACGATATATCCTCGTAGGGCTGTTGTTGAAGCTGTTGCCCCTTGATGATCTGCCTATCTCTTGGCTCACTGTCGTGCGAGAGCTGCTCAGATTCGTTGTGCCGTTGCCGGTGCCTCTCCTCGGTGTAGTGCCTCTGTAGCCGCTGTTGTTGTCGCGTCTGTTGTTGCCGCGGTCATAGCGTCCGCTGTTGTTGTCGTCGCGTCTGTTGTTTCGGTCGTAGCGTCCGCTGTTGTTGTCGTTGCGTCTGTTGTTTCGGTCATAGCGTCCGTTGTCATGTCTGCGGTCATGGCCTCTTTGTCCGCGGAAATCGCCACGGTCATATCTGTCTCTCATTCCAAAGCGGCTCTCTCCTGGGCGAGGTCCGAAGGTGCGTCCGTGATACCAGCTGCGTCCGCCGTTTCTGTGCCAGCTGTGTCCGCCGTAGTATGTGGCATAGAATGCCGGTCTGCCGAAATAGAAATATGTGCGGTTCGGGTAGCGTGCATAGATGCTGAATCGCCACACGCCGTCGGTCCATACCAGCGGGCGGTAGAAATATGCCGCTGAGCAGAAGGCGTTATACTGCCAGTCGAAGAGGATATAGCTGAGATCCATGTTTCTTCTCGTCCAGTATGTGCCGTAGAGGTCATCATAGGTGCTTATGCTCATCAGATAGTCGAGGTTCACCTCGTATGCTGCCTCATACTGCTCATCGTTCAGGTTCAGCTCGTAAGCCATCTTGTCGGTCAGGAAGAGTGCTCTGTCCCTTGCCTGCTCGTAGCTCATCGCCATTGTGGATAGTGCCACGGTGAGAAGCAATGCCATTGATAATATAAACCTTTTCATGATCATTGTGTTTTATGTTCGTAATGTTCTTTTCTCTGGTGCAAAGAAACAACAATTCCCGGTGCTGCCAAAGGGTTTTTCCCTAAAGTGGGAGGGAAAATCCCTATAAGTGTTTTCTCTTTTTTGAAGTGTTAGTTTATTGTTGTACTTTTGCGGTCTCCTTGTTTACTTGTATCTTGCCTGCTTGTCAACTAGCAGATCAAGTTGAAAACTTGCGGAATATATAATATAAGGTGTATGGCAACAGTGAATGAAACCAAATGGCTGGCCAAGTATCAGCAGCTAAAGGACTATGTGGAGCAGCATCATCAGCTGCCCGACAAGAAGAAGGTGGAGAACCGGGGACTGCTCAACTGGTGGAAATACAACAAGAAACTGGCCAAGCTGGACAAACTCTCAGAAGAGAAGCTACGGATGCTGCAGGATTTGTCTGACAGCAGGATAATAAAATCTGACAAAAAGGCATTGTTTTTGTAAATATTATGTACATAATGTCATGCGTTTGTCATATATTTGTATATATTTCCGCTTGTTTTATGTCAATTATCTAACTATTAATATATGCCTTCTTTGACCGATATCAATAAAAAGCGTATGAAACGACTATATCCCCTCCGTTTGTTGTGTGCGAACACAAAAGGCATTAACTTTGCAACTGAAAAGATAAAGATATAGATAAAAGCTGCAATAAGAGCAGCAGGTAAGAAGATTGTTTAACGATAACTAAAAAGAGAAAGGAAATTGATTATGTTGACATTTATGTTAGTAACAGCATGTGTAGTAGCTTTTGCAGTATTGGCAAGTGTTGGAATGAACATCGGCATGAAGCTCTACAAGTAAATTTTCTGAAGTATTTGAATTTTAGAAAGTATTAGAGAGAATCAGTTTATTTGTATACCCGCTCGTATGAGAGGGTGTAACCGGAGCGGTTGAATGGCGACTTCCATGTCGTTGTTCAACCGCTTTTCGTTGTTTTTGGCCCGCAGATTTAGACAAGAACCTGGATAAACCCAAGGTGGATGATTTTCCTGCCAACATCAGCCCCCACCTGGTCTCAAACCCATCCTAACCTTCCCAAAGGGAAGGAACAGATTAAGAAGGAACTAGTTACTCTGCTTACCGACTTTAGCCCCACCTAGCCTCCCCCGAAGGGGAGGGACAGATACCATTGGCTGTTGAATATTGTCTGATTATCATTTGTAGTTGTCTGATTATCAATCGTTTATCAATAGCGATAGTAACTTTTGTTGAAAATATTCTGCTATGTATATAAAAACAAAAGGAGAGTGTGTAGACACACACCCTCCTCCTATGCTTAGCGCTAAGAGCAGTGCTGATTTGCAGGTGGTGTAACATCATTACCGCAGTGGTGTAACGTCATTACCGCGGTGCTGTAACATCGTTACCGCGCAACGGTAACAACGTTACCACGCCACGGGAACAGCATTGTTGCGGTTCTTTCGCAAGAAAAACGCTCAACTTCTTTTCTTTATTCTTTATGTTTTTCCGTTTTTTGCTTAACTTTGCGTATCTTAACATAAGCGGATGCGCATCCGCAGAGAAAGATACGATTAATATATACCAGAAGAGTTATGTTATATTTGTTACAGTTTGCATGTCTGATATTCATGTTTATCTGCGCATTCTTCATTGCCGTCACGCGACTTCACGTGAGATGGATAAACCGGCGGTATGAGTGGTCGCGCTGGATGATATTCGCAGTCCTGCTTTTTATGGCGGTACACTTCTTCCTGCAGATGTACTTCGGCTTCCGCGCCACGGACGAAGATGTGGGAGCCGTCATCAATGTGCTGGTCTACCTGCCTTGCTTCACGCTTTTCTCGATGGCTATCTACAACATTGAGGCTACCCACACCAAGCGCCGTAAGATGAACCTTATCTGCGCCGCCGTATACGCCGCCATGCTTGCCGCCTTCGCTGTGGGCTACAGCTTTAGCGGCTCCCTGAACATTGGCGCATGGCTTTACGTGATGCTTGCTCTCTTTTTTGGCAATATTGTCTACTGCATATACATGATAATAATAGAGATGAACAAGCGGAAGAAACTCCTTGAGACGATGACAGCCACGGATATGCTGCCTTTTATAAGATATGCCCACGCGAGCATCGCGATGCTTTCCCTCATAGCCATATCCATGCCGTTCGCCATCCTCTCCACCAAGTCGTTGTACATAATAGGTCCGGTCGGTCTCCTCGTACTGCTTTTCTTCATCGTGAACTTTGTGGCGTTCGGCAACTGTTACGTACCTACCGAGGAGCTGCTGGATAGGGAAAGAGGCAACGGCGAAACCGACGACGACGAACAGACGACGGCAGAGAACTGCGCCTCGCAGTCGGCGGCTGACTGTGAGCAGTCCGCGCAGCGCCTCTCAGCCGAACGCAGCGCCTTCATCCAGGCGGCGCTCGACAAGTGGTGTGCAGACATGGGCTATAAGGACAGTTCGGTCAATATGCTTACATTGTCACATTCGCTGGACATCAACAAAAACGAACTGAGCCAATTCTTCAGCCAATGCCAGAACACGACGTTCCGTATATGGCTCAGCGAGATACGTTTCAATGCTGCCAAAAAGATGATGAAGGAGTTTCCCGACTACAACAACGACATCATTTCTGCCGAATGCGGTTTCTCTTCAAGGTCATATCTTTATAGGATTTTTAAGGAAAAGGAGGGATGCACTCCTGTTGAATGGAGAGCCAAAAACTCATAAAAAACTACTGAGAAACCCTCTGTAAGGTGTCTACTTCGCAGGAAGTGGACACCTTTTTTATATGAATTGGACATTTACGCACACGAATCAGACACTTAATTTTAATGAAAAACATTAAATTTGCCCTATGAAAGAAACGTACCTATAACTCTATTGCATAAAGATAAGATCAAATCAAATCATATACAATAATCAAAACATCTGAAAATGAAAAAAAGAAGACAACAGCAACATCCTCCATATTTGGACGGGCGGGTTGCAAGCAATTCTGTTTCTACGCGGCGTTCCATGCGAACGTCCGCGGGAAGGTTCATGCAGTTCTTCCTTTGTGTCATGATGCTGATGGCGTTCTCAGTGCAGAAGGCGTCGGCGTATGACGATTGGCAGGACAGCTGGATAAGTCAATGGTACGATGCGGAAAATGCCACTATCGTACTCGACATCCGCGTTTACCAATCGTGGGGTGGAGCAGGATCCGGCCATTGCGGATTCTGTCGTGATGACGGTTGGCTTGATGTCAGTGTGGCTGGATACGAATCCATCTCAAAGGTCCGAAAGACCAGTGGACAAGCTATGACCCTAACTCAGATCAGGTCACGGGAATCGACAAGAAATACGTACAATGGCTTGGTTTCAGAAAAACAGATGGCGACAAGGGATCTTATTTCATTAAGATCACCATTCCGCTGATACAGGACCGAATCGGAAAAGACGTATTTGTAAAATACAAGGGAGTATGGTGGCGCGAATTGAAAACGGCGACGGATCAGGACGTTGATTTCACTGCAACCGTAGACACCCATTTCGGCTGTACGCCGACTATAATCACAAATGCCTATTATGGCGTAAAGGGGAATAAGCCTGGCTATGTCATCGCATGGAAAAAAGACGGAACGGCAAAGCAGAACTCCATTGACAAAAAGGGACATTTCAGACTCTGCTATTCAAACGGTGACCCCGTGCCAAACATCTCCACTATCGATGCGAGTCTTTATAGCAGTGGAGAGTTCTTTATCCCAGTGGAGAGTCTGAATCTTGACAATCCGTCTGAATACAAGATTATACAGCACTACGAGCCGACTTATAACAATAAGGTAATTTACGAGACATCAAGCTCTGCCAATAACACCCGTCCTGCCTATCCGCAGGTGAAGGAAATCAGCGCCAACTATGATCAGGTGACGCTCAAGGCGAAGGTGAACTGGAATCTCAGTGCGGCTCCGACGCAGAACTGCATTGAGGACAATATGGTGCTCACAATCAAGAGTACGAATAGGGCGACAAATGCTGTGGAGACAACCACACAGAATATCAAGTATATGGCTGGTAAGACAGCATATAGCTATGAGTTTGACGTACCTTTAGGCGAGAGCCTGAATTATGAATTCAGCATTAAGCGTTCGCATACAGGCAACTCTGATGTATGGAACAACGCTTTCAGCAAGCAGACCTCTCTCTCGGCTTCTGCAAAGCACAGCAATGTTACGGCAGGTTCTGTACATGCTAAGCTTAGTGAAGACGACCAGACTGCCACTATCACTTGGCAGACTGAGGGCGACATCTGGAGTTCGGGCACCAAAGCGGTGCTTACACGTGTGAACGTTACGACCAATACTACTGACAACATTGAGCTGTCGAAGGAAGAATTCCTCAGCGGCAAGTATGTTGACGACATGATAATGGTGTGCAACGAATATCGTTACCGCCTTACTGTGAAGCCTGCCGAGGCTTACGGCACTCTGCCTACGGTGGCTGCTCCGGAGTCAATCATGCCCACAAGCATAGGCAATCTTGTTGCGTTCACAGCCGGCAAGGGATATTATTCTGATCGCGTGGAACTGGCATGGAGCAGCAAGGGCAACTTTGAGCGCTTCGTAATCAACCGCAAGGAGCATGGCGCTCCTGATACAGACTATAAGCAGATAGCCGTTACTGAGGGCAACGAGGCTCAGAACGACTATTACTATAACGACGTGAACGCCATTCCCGGCATTGTCTACGACTATCGTATCAAGGGACAGGTGATGTGCTCTGGCAATCTGCTTGAGAGCGACGAGGAACTTACTGACGTTGGTTTCCGCACACCTACGGGCGACATCTACGGCCGCGTAACATTCGAAAACGGACAGGCAGTGGCTGGAGCAAAGGTTACAGCTGAGCCTACCGAAGGCTCTGGCGTTCCCGGCAAGTCGTACGTTTTCAGCGGTGCGTCAAAGCTTACCGTCGACAACGAGTCGCTCTTGAAGGACGCTACGAAGGCTGCAACACTCCAGGCATGGGTACGAGCAGACAAGGAAGGTACTATCATCGAGAAGCCGGGCATGTACAAGCTGGCATACAACAACCAGTATATTGAGTTCACGGTAGGCTCTCAGACACTGAAGACTTCGAAGAAACTCAAGGACTACGCTTCTTCGGCACAGTTCGTGCATCTCTCAGCCGTGGCAAGTGCTACACACCTTATTGTATATATAAACGGTAAGGCAGTGGCAGAAGCCAAGCGTACGGCTCAGATTACGGGCAACGACAATAAGGTGGTGATTGGTGAAGGCTTCACCGGAGCCATCGACGAAGTTCGTATCTGGAACAAGGCGCTCAATGCTGACACCCTCGCCAACGACTACGACCGCTATATCGTAGGTAATGAGGACGGCCTGCAGGCTTACTACACCTTCGACTATTCGGTAGACAACGCCTTCTACGACATATCGTACAAGGGCACCAAGTACAACATGAACCATGGTGTGGCTACGGATGTTACTATCAGTTCGAAAGACATTCCTACTTCTGCACAGCTCGGCTACAGCAGCTACACAGCTGTAGACGGTTCATACCAGATTCGTTCGCTGCCCTACACCGGCAACGGAACCACTTATATGATTGTGCCTACTCTTGGCATACATCAGTTTGCGTCGGCTAAGGAGCTGCGCCTCATCAACTCGCAGTCACAGAGCCACACCGTGAACTTCACGGATAAGTCGTCGTTCAACATTTCGGGTAAGGTGATGTATAAGGGTGGCAACGTGCCCGTTGAGGGCGTGTCGTTCGCCGTGGATGGCGTCACCGTAATGGACGGCAAGAGCAACATTGTGAAGACCGACTCGCACGGACAGTTCACTATCAGCGTGCCCGTAGGACAGCACGAGGTGAAGGCTGTGCTTGCCAACCATACGTTCGAGAACGGCGGCAAGCTGACCAACCCCGACGGCACCGACCGCAACTATCAGGACGACGACGGCGGCTTCGAAATCTTTGACGTTACAACCGTACGCTACATCGGACGCGTAGCTGGTGGTAAGAAGCAGGAGGCGCTCCCCGTGGGTCACTCGCTCTCGAAGAACAACCTCGCTGACGACGTACGCATCGAACTCACCTATCCGAACGATAATTACAAGATGACAACTGAAGCTCGCGAGACTACACTCAATCACGTCAAGGGCGCATACGTAAGCAAGCAGCACCAGAACCGCGTAGCTTACAATGGCAACAAGATTACTATCTATCCTGACGCAGAAACGGGTGAGTTCTATGCCGACCTCATTCCTGAGAAGTATAAGATTAATGTAGTAGTGCCTGGTCATGACAAAATCCCGGGCAGTGGCGACGACCTCAACTTGAGCAACGAGTTTGCAAAGCAGAGCGAGGTGAATGCTTATGTCGACTCTATCTCTACGCAGGGCAAGTATGTCAATTGCAGCGACACTGTATATTACAACAAGAAGCAGCAGTTCATCAAGCGCTACACTCCGTCAATCATCGTGAAGGAGAAGGTGAAGGGTAAGCTTCAGGACTTCTTCGGAAAGGAAGAACTCAGCATCGCTACCCTCGACCAAACAAAGGCTATAAAGGTAAAGACCTACAATCCTGATAATGCTGCACAGCCTTACACACTCGGCGTGCCGGTGTATGAGCAGGGACAATACGTCACTTATCACATCACCACAGCGGAGGTGTACGAATATAAGGATAAGGACGGCAGACGTAAGGATGGCGTTAAGGAGGACATCGTGCCAACGCCTGAGGCTAAACTGTCATTCAGTAGAGGCGACATTGCGTACGGAACGCAAGAAGACATCACTACTGACGAGAACGGTGAGGCTGAATGGACTTTCCAGGTTAACAACCCGGAAATGACTTCGGCTCTGCGCTCAGCAGCTATGGATATGACCTACAGCGAAAACAGCGAAAGCACATCTTCTACAACAATCAACTGGAAGGGTGGCTTTGACGGCAAGGGAAATACTAAGGCTATCGTAATTGGTGCAAAGACTCTGGGATCGGACTTCGTTACGAACGGACCCGACAAGGTGCTCTTCGTGCTGCGCGACCCACCGGGAAGCAACTCTTATGCTTATCTTGAGAAGGGTGTGACAGTTACTTCTACAAGTACATATGAGGGAAATGTCACTAACGAGGGAGTATTGAACAACGAGGCAAAGGTTGGTGCCAAGGTCATCACCTTCACCGGTCTTGGTGCCGGAGTGGTGAACGAGAACGACGTGAAGAACGAATTCTCATTCGGTGCTTCTCACAGTGAGACAATCGGTGGTACAGACTCTGACACTAAGACGATGACCACTACCACACGCTTCGAGACAAGTAGCGACCCGCAGTATGTAGGAAGCGACGGCGACCTCTTCGTTGGCTATTCTACCAATATCGGTGTAGGCAAGACCGAAAACATCGCCGTTACTACACGTGAGATGTATCAGGCCAATCCTTCAGAATACGAACTGTTCAGCAATGTTACTCCCGAAAACAGTGAATATCTGCTTGTGAAGACTACTGGTCTGGGACTTTCGCAGAAGTATGGCACTATGTTCACCTATCCGCAGGTGCACATCGAGCAGGTGCTGTTGCCCAAACTTGAGGATGTACGCAACAAGTTGCTGCATCAGCCAGCTGAAGGTATCGACTTCCAGGCAATGGCTGACAACACCAAACTCCCAGTATACGTTTCGAAGTTGGCAGCTGACGATCCTAACTTCGGCAAGAGCAACAACGACAAGGTGTTTAAGGGTGCCAATGCCACCGACCCGATTGACGGACCAAGTTACAAGATCTACACTCCGGCAGGACAGCCGTTGAAGGAGGATACTATCATGTTCCTCAATCAGTCGATTGACAACTGGAAGATGCAGCTTCGCAATAACGAGGAACAGAAGGTGAAGGCAGAACTCATGCAGAACCATTCGTTCCAGGGCGGTGCTTCTTACGAATACTCTGAGGAGTATGAGGTTGGACGCTCGGAGACTCAACGCTTCTCTATCTTGATTGGCGCTCAGTTCACCAACAACTTCGGATGGACACTCAATGGCACTGGTATGGTGCTCACTGTAGACGAGAGCCTTACCACCGAACACGGCGGCGAGTTCTCAACTGAGGAAACTGCACGCCACTGCAAGGGCTACGTGCTCGCAGAGGAAGGCTCTGACTACATCTCTGTAGACGTATGCCGCGAGGCAGGATACAAGAACGGCGACCAGTACATCAAGTACAAGGACATGAAGGATGAAAAGGGACAGACCTTCTCTACATTCATCTTCAAGACCCGTGGCGGTGCTACGTCTTGTCCGTTCGAGGGCGAATACAAGACCAAGTATTACGAACCGGGACAGCACGTCATCAATGAGGCTACCGTTCAGATGGAAGTTCCGGAGATAACCGTTGAAAAGGACTTCATCGATAATGTTCCTTCTGGCAAGTCGGCTTACTTCACGCTCTATCTGCGCAACAACTCTGAGTCGCAGGACGACAACTGGTATAACCTCGTTATTGACGATGCCAGCAATCCTAACGGAGCACAGCTGCTCATCGATGGCGCACCGATCGGCAACGGCAGAGCATTGCTCGTACCGGCAGGCGGAACACTCACCAAGACACTCGAGGTGCGCAAGGGTTCGGTGATGAACTACGACAATCTCCGACTGATGCTTCAGTCGCAGTGTCAGTGTGACCCCACCGACTTCCAGGATGAAATATATGACGACGTGACGTTCAGCGTACACTTCACTCCCTCGGCTACTGACGTGAACCTGAAGAAGCCTACCGACAACTGGACATACAACACCAAGTTGGCAACAGCGGAGGTGAACGGCGTGCAGAAGCATTACATGGACGTAGTGATTGACGGATTCGATGTGAACTATGACAACTTCCATCGCATCATGCTTCAGTTCAAGCCGTCGTCGGGCAGCGACAACGACTGGACAACGCTCATGAGCTACTACAACGACCAGACTCTCTTCGACCAGGCAGTGAAGAATGGTATGAATGCAGAGATGATCAAGGCTGCTGATGCCGGTACTATCAAGTATCGCTGGTTTATGGACGACCAGCAGGATCAGCGTTACGACCTGCGCACTGTAGGTACGAGCATGATCAACAATGAAGAGGTATACAACTATTCTGCCGTACACAGCGGCATCAAGGATATGTATAACCCGCGCCTATTCGGTAGCGCTCAGCCAGCTAATGGTGTACTGACGGTCAACGACGAGGTGAAGCTCACATTCAACGAGCCTATAGCCGACGGACTCCTCACCGACAACAACTTCTCGGTGACAGGTATACGCAACGGCGCACAGACCGACCATAGCGTAAGCGTACGTCTTGACGGAAAGAACGACGAACTCGTGTCTGAGTTCCAGCGCAACTGGAGTGGCAAGAACCTCACCATCGAGATGTGGACTCTTGCAGACAAGCCTCAGGACGCTGTGCTCTTCAGCCAGGGCAACGCCAACAGTGCGATAGAGCTTGCAACGACGAGCGACAACCGCTTGAAGGTGAAGGTGGCTGATAAGACCATCGTCAGCGACAAGGCGTTCGACTACGAGCAGGGCACATGGGCACACGTGGCTCTTGTATATAATAATGAAGGAAACGTGTCGGCTTACTATAACTACGAACAGCTTATCAGCGCAGCTGAGGTGGGCGAGTACAATGGCGAGGGCGCTTACGTGTTCGGAGCCAGCGTAGACGGAAGCGGACACTTCGCAGGCAAGATGCACGGCGCCCGTATTTGGGACAAGGTAGTCACACCAGCACGACTGCAGACCAACTCGCTGACAATGCTCTCAGGAGCCGAAAGCAATCTCATTGCTTACTATCCTATGTCAGAAGCTAAGGGCAGCGTTCTTGCCGACAAGGCACACGGTGCTAACCTTGAGATGCGAGGCGGCGAATGGGCTAACCCCGAGGGACGCGCAGCAGCGTTCAACGGTAAGGACCAGTATCTGAAGCTCTCTTCGGGCAGTTCATGTGTCGTAGACAACAGCATGGACTACACCATCGAGACATGGTTCAAGGCCGACGAGGCTCAGCAGACGGCTACCATCATCTCTAACGGACGCGGCGACGGCGAGGACATGGGCGGTTCGCTCAATCTCTTCGCTCTCAATCTGGAGGAAGGCCGTCTGGTGTTCCACAACAACGGTGTGCGTGTGGCGTGCGACGGTAGCTACGCCGACAACGACTGGCACCACGTAGCTGTAGCTGTCAACCGTACAAGCGGACGCGGACAGATATACGTGGACGGCAAGCTGAACACTTACTTCGAGGCAGCCGACCTTGGTGGCATAGCTGCGGCTTACATACATCTCGGCGCTCGTGTGTGGACTCCTGCCGACAACCTGCAGCAGGAGAAGGCAGACAACTTCTTCAAGGGCGAGATTGACGAGGTGCGTGTATGGAATCTCTACAAGAGCGAAACGCTCGTGGAGAACGGCAACAGCAACCGTCTTGACGGCACTGAGAAGGGACTCTTGGCTTACTATCCGTTTGAGACATACATCGAATGGCAGGGCGTGAAGGAACTGCAGTTCTCTCTGAAAGACCAGAAGCAGCAGGCTGACCCGACGCAGCAGGTGCCTGACGCAGTTGCGGTAGGCGGCGATGTCGAGACCAAGACCTCTGCACCCGTCAAGGCAAAGGGACCGGAGAGCAAGCTGCTCTACGACTTCGTAGTGAACAACGACGCGCTCATCATCAATCTGAAGGAGCCTTACGAGCGCATAGAGAAGACTATCGTGAAGTTCACGGTGGACGGCGTGCGCGACAAGAACGGCAACGAGATTCTCTCGCCGATAACATGGAGCGCATTCATCGACCGCAACCAGCTGAAGTGGAGCGACCGGGCTCTCACCGTAGTGAAGAAGCTCAACGAGGAGAAGACCATCAAGGTGAAGGCACTCAACAACGGCGGTTCAATCGAACACTTCACCGTAGAGAACCTTCCTTCATGGCTTGAGGCAGAACCGGCAAGCGGCACCATCGACCCGACAGCGTCGCAGGACATCGTGCTGACTATCGACCCGAGTCTGAACATCGGCACATACGACGAGACGCTCTATCTGCGTGGCGACAACAACGTGGTGGAGGCTCTGCAGCTCACGGTGAAGGTAGAGGGCGAGAAGCCCGACTGGACGGTGAACGCCGCCGACTTCAAGTATAATATGTCTGTCTTCGGCAAGCTGTATATCAATAAGGTATACTCTTCTGACGACGAGGACATGCTTGCTGCGTTCAGCGGCGGAAAGTGCGTAGGCGTATGCAACAACCGCTACTACAAGCAGAACGACATGTACTACGCCATGCTCACGGTCTACTCTAACAACGTAAGCAGCGACAACCTCGAGTTCCGCATCTGGGACGCAAGCACCGGACAGACCTACATAGCCGAGAGCGAGAAGCCGATAAGCTTCGAGAATAACGCCGTAGTGGGCAGTCCGTCGCAGCCAGTGCTCTTCACGGCGAAGGACTATCGTGTGCAGAACATCACGCTGAACGAGGGATGGACGTGGATATCGACGAACATCGCATCCGACAAACTCTCCGATCTTAACAAGCTGCTTGCCGACGGCAAGTGGACATCAGACGACCAGGTGAAGAACGAGCAGTACGGCTTCGCATCGTGGACAAAGCGCAACGGATGGATGGGACAGCTCACCGCCATCGACAACGACCAGATGTATCTCGTACACAGTTCGCAGCCGCAGAGCCTGCATATCTCAGGACCGGCGGTTGACCCCACCTCGCACAAGCTCACCATACGCGGAGCAAAGGCAGACGGCACAGCGCGCTGGAACTACATCTCGTATCTGCCTTCAGACAACTTCACGCTGAAGGAGGCTCTCGCCGGCTACGACGCCAAGGAAGGCGACATCGTGAAGTCGCAGACGCAGATGGCTATGTACAGCGGCAATCTGGGATGGATAGGCAGTCTGACGTACATGGAGAACGGCAAGGGATACATGCTCCTGCGCCAGTCGCAGGACGACGCTCAGCTGCAGTATCCGTCGAAGACTTCTGTAGGACGCAAGACTAAGGCTGCGATGGCAGCTGCCAAGAACGCTGACGGCACAAACGCTTACTTCCCCTACTCAGCCAACATGACGGCAGTGGTAGAGGTGGAAGGCGTAGAGCTGCAGCAGGGCGACCGCCTTGTGAGCTACGTAGCAGGCGAGCCGCGCGGCTATGCCGAGGCTATAGCTCTGCCCGACGGCAGAACCGTCTTCATGCTCACCATCGGTGGCGACAAGCCCGAGGCTGTTGACGTCACTGTAGAGCGCGACGGCGACGTCGTAGCCAAGGCACCGAGCGCTGTAAGCTATGCTGCCAACAGCAATGTGGGCACCCTCAGCGAGCCGATGCGCATCAGCTTCCTCGGCACCGAGGGCGGACTCTACATCTATCCGTCGCCGTTCTACTCGCAGCTGAAGATACGTGCCACTGTCGACCGCGACGCCAATACAGATGTATACGTCAGCGACATGAGCGGCAAGCGTATCGTGGCATGGAACGACTGCAACGCTGGCGGCAATGTAGACATCACATGGAACGCCGGCAACACGGTTCCGGCTGGTGTGTATATCGTCAGCATCGCCGTAGACGGCAACGTTTATTCGATGAAGGCTATCAAGAAGTAATATTTTAAAAAGAAAGACTATATGAAATATATAAAGTATTCGTTTCTCGCCGCATTGGGCTTACTCTTCGCACAATGCACCGAAGAGGGCGACAAGACTTATCCGCAACAACCCGCTCCCCAGTGGAGCGTGGTTGAGGAGGACTTCGTAAGCGAGACTCCAACATGGCAGGTGGCGTCTGCCACTCCTGCTTCCGCCCCGATGTGGCGAGCCGACTTCAGCGGCAACGATCAGGCGCCGTTGTGGAGCGACCCCGACAAGAGTGTCTATCCGATGAGCATGACTGCCGTAGTGCGTCTCTCGCCGGTGCTCGAAACGCTTGCCACCGACGGCGACAAGATGGCTGCCTTCATTGGCGGCGAGTGTCGCGGTGTGGCTAAGACGGTGATGAACGACGGCGTGCGCCTCTTCTTCATCCACGTGAAGGCGCCGTCGAGCGAGAACGGCAATGTGGAGTTCCGCTATTACAGTGCTGCCGCCAAGCGCACGTATGTCTCCGTAGCGTCAGACGTCAGATATGAGGTCGACAAGATTTACGGCACAGCCGACGCGCCCGCCTATCCCGACTTCGAGCAGTCGGGACCCTTCCCCGTACCTACCAAGGTATGGGTGAAGGTGGACAAGGCGAAGCTGCCCTTCAACGTAGCTGCAGGCGACGAGCTGCAGGCGTTTGTGGGCGACGAGTGTCGCGGCATAAAGCACGTGGAGAGCGAGGCTGATATGCTCTACTGGTACGACATCCTCGGACGTGCCGAGGGCGAGCAGGTGATATTCCGCTATTACAGCGCGGAGAAGAAGCAGGTGTTCGTTTCCGAGCAGTCCTTCGTTATCGGCAAGCGCGGTTCGGTGGTTGGTTCTGAGGAACAGCCGCAGACTCTCAGCTTCGTGCCGCAAGGCAGCATGACCGCTTATCTCACCCTTGACGCCGTTACAGGCAGCTATGCCGACAAGAGCGGCGACAAGCTGGCGGCGTTCATTGGCAATGTGTGCGCCGGCGTGGGCGAACTTGTGGGCGAGCAGGACGGCAGACCGGTATACAAGATGGTGGTCAACGGCGTCAGCTCACAGGCGGCGTCTGTAGACATACGCTATTACAGCCATCGCAACAGCTACGTGTTCACGGCTCCTGCATGCCTCGCCTTCGCCGACGGCAAGGTGGAGGCTTCGCCCGAGCAGCCGCTCACCCTGCCTCTCGTTCTCGCCGGCAAGCATCCGCTCAAGATGACAGCTTGTGTGGCATTGCCTCAGAACATCGTGCGCCAGGCAACGGCAGACGACCTGATGGCTGCATTCGTGGGCGCAGAATGTCGCGGCATGGCAAAGGCAGAACAGGCGGAGAACGGCGAGTATGTCTTCCGCATGGAGATAAACGGCAGCATGGGAGCGGAGGAACCCGTTACGCTGAAGTATTATGCCGCACGCAACAAGTATCTCTATCAGGCTGTCTCGGCTTTCACGTTTGCCGGCGGCGCAAGCTACGGCACAGCTGGCGAGCCCAGCAGACCTGCTTTCCTCATTGTTGAATAAGCTTAAAACCTATCTGTATATATGAATAAGAAAACTATAATAAGCATGGTGCTGGGGTGCATGTCGCTGCTCCCGGCATCTGCGCAGAACGGATGGTTCGTTGAGGCGGGCGGAGGCGTGCAGACTATCTTCTCGAGCGATGCCGGCAAGCTGCACTTCGGCAAGCGTCTCACTCCTTCATACCACGTCGGCGTCGGCAAGTGGATCACTCCTGCTTACGCCCTGCGCCTGCAGATTGGCGGCTATGCGCTCAACGGCATGTCCACATCCGAAGGACTCTATCTGCGCGACCCGCAGACCGAAGGCCCTATATACGGCCCTCACGACCCCGTTATCGACAATGTGACGGTCCGCCCCGACGGCACCTATCGCCATTATCTGCGTTACGTCAACGCTCATGCCGACTTCATGGTGAGCCTCTCGCGTCTGCTCTTCCGCAGCGAGGGCCGCTTCGATGTGCTTCCGGCTGTAGGATTGGGCTACGCCCGCACCTTCGCCTATCGCGGCACGGCGGACGCCAACTCGCTCACAGCCAACTTCTCTATAGCCGCCAAGTACAGCGTGCTGAAGTGCATGGATGTAAACCTTGAGATAGCTTCGGCTCTCATGCCCGACCATTTCGACGGTCGCATCACTGGTCGCAAGTACGAGCCGACGCTCGGTGCAACGCTCGGACTGACCTATCGCTTCAACGCCTCAAAGCCTTGCGCCAAGAAGCAGCGCTGCCATAAGCTTCGTCGTGAAGCCGTGGTCGACACGGTGTACGTGAAGGAGCGGATAGTGGAGCGTCCCGTCTTTAAGGACCGCATAGTGGAGAAGCCGGTTGCGAAGAAACAGGAAGCGTTCCGTCTCGCCTCGGTCAGCTTCGCTTGCGCTTCCGCCAAGCCAGAGAAGAAGCAGGACATAGTGTTTGAGAACATCGTCGAATATCTCAAGCAGAACCCTTCTGCCCGCATCCGTCTCGACGGCTATGCCGACAAAGCCACAGGCAAGGCGCGCACCAACTTGATGCTTTCCATACGCCGCACCGACAGCGTGCGTAATATCCTCATAGAGCGTTACGGCATCGCTCCGTCGCGCATCGAGGCGCAAGGCATCGGCAGCAATGCGCAGCCATACGAAGATAACGATCTTAATCGCGTAGTGATTGTAACAGCACTGCCCGAGTGATGCGTGTTTAGTAAAAAGAAAAAGGGGATATTTCTTCAGCCCCAAGCACATTACCGCAGCGTGGTACTTCTGTTTCCGCAATGCGGTAATGATATTTTCGCTACGCGGTAATCTTGTTTCCAGTCTGCGTTAATCGCATTGACAGGCTGGCAGATGGCTTGTTAAGGCTGGGGGATAGGCTGGTAGATAACCCGATTATCGAGTTATCTGCCAGCCTTTATTTTGCTAATATACAACGAGTTATGTCGAAACTGGAAGATATGGCAGATTTTTTCACGTACATACAACTATTTTGAAACAACAATCCATTGCCCATTTTTATCACTTCCGTTACGTGTAATGTAACCTTCCTTTCTTAACGAAGTAAGTTCTCTTTTTAACGTTGCAAGCGAAATACCCAGTTTGTTTGCCAAATTTTCTCTTATTATAGATGGATTTTGTTTCATGATAGATAGTATAGTTTGTTGCCGTTCATTTACAGGCTCATTTACAGGCTCATTTGTAGGCTCGTTATGAATATGGAGAGTCAATTTTACCTGCATAAGTTCGGGTTGCTCCTGAAACTCAAGCTTTATCTGATGCTTTTCATTCTCTTATATAGTTTTTTACAATTTATCTATTATCACACATTCTTCCAACTTATCGAAAGTCGTATCAACAAACGTGTGGACTATCATCTTTGTTGTGTCTATTGGTTGGAATTCTGCATATTGCTTGCGAACATACCGAAGTTCAAAAGCCAGGCGGAGAGCCTTGCTGTCGGCATCATCTTCATCCGTTTGTTTTGCCTCTTTGCCAGTGATAGTCCGCACCTTGACAATCTCATACACATCACGTATTCCTTTTCCTTTGATGTATGGCATGAAGAAGTGAAGATCTTGCAAGGCGATGGTTGTTGGAAACTGTTTTCCTGAATAATACAAGGTTGCAGTTCCGTCCATAAATGCTTGAAACAGCCTGTTGTCTTCTTTCACCAATCCAATAAGTACACGATTGCCCACCTCTACATACGCACCCTTTTGTGGTATGACATGAGCAATGGTCTCGTATGATTTGGTATGTATAAGTTCATCAATGGTATTTGTAAATCGCATTATATCAATTACTTGTACTTTAAACGATAGAAAAGTGATTGCCTAGATTCTAAAGATTGGGGAAAAGACGAACATTTAACGTTTTTAACTTTTTTGAACCCCAAAGTAACTATTCAGCGGTAGGGCATGGCGGGGTTTCAAGCCTCAAATAAGGCTTGAATTGCATTGAACGGAGTCTTGTTGTGTTTCTTGGCAGTTTCAACGATTGAATGTAATTCAAGAAATGCATCTGCCCCAAAATCAGAACGGAATGTGCAGGAGTTCTTCAACTTGATTTTCAACTTACGTATTCCACGCTCACTTCCATTATTGTCAGATGGTATCATTGGGTCTTCAAGGAAATTGAATATGTAGTCACGACATTTTATCAATCCTTTCTTGAGTGTTTCAAACTTCTTGCCAAAATTGCAGATATTCAGTTTGAGAAGGTTGTCTAAGCGTTCCAGCCACGATGCCTTGGGTATTATCGCAGATGGGTTCGAGTTTCTCTCATGTATGGCTTCACGGAACAAGCTTGCTATCTTGTCGGACCAATCCTGCTTGTCGTTCAATTCTGACAAATACTGCAACTCTCGCAGCAGGTGTGCCATGCAAACTTGATGGTTGAGGAATTGAAGTGCAAAGTATGCGCTATGACGGTCCGTTACGGCTGTCATTCGTTCCAGGCTGTCGCCGAACTT
>NZ_FR892582.1:0-6404 GCF_000436015.1 Prevotella sp. CAG:592
AATATGAAGGATATACAGAATATGACATTGAATGTTTTATCAGAACAGGCAAGTGGATTCTTAAGAAAAGAAAAGTTTCGGAAAATACGAATCAAACGACACTGACCAAATAACAGATAGAAATACTAACAAAAAAGGCATTAAACGGAATAATGGCCGATTGGGGTCTATCCTATCAATGCGAACTTGAATATACCTTTTGCGTTCCACCATAATGAAACGCAAAGGGTACTGCCAATATTGTATTGACAGTACCCTCGAGTCAAATATTTATCAAAACTACTTTTCAAGTCCACGATTGCTGATCGTCACGTTCAGGAGCATCAGATACTTGCGATACTGATTCTCGGTGAGCACATAGCGCATGTGCTTCAGATCCTTCTGCAACGCCTTCTCAACCATCGGCTTACGCTCATCTGCGTTAGCATTGCCGGCATTCATCATATCGGCACAGAATTCTGAGTGGATGTCTTGCACGGCTTCCAACTGATCGATCGACAAGCAAAGCGCATCAGCCAATCTGCTGTAGTTTACAGTCATCTTGTAGGCATTGGCTGTGTTTGTCGTGTTCAACTCCTCGTTCTCCGCAAATGTCATGGTCATGCTGAGCACTGCCATAACAGTTAAAAACAATCTTTTCATAATTCCTAAATTTTAAATTAATTACTAAAATGGCTACGGTACTATTCTCACAAATCACCTACACCGGTTATCCTTATCTTTTTACCTTAATATATGTTTGGTATATTTTATCATGTGTCGAGACCAAAGCATGCAACTTTGTCTTTTTCACGCTGCAAAGATAGACAAACCTGCAACAACAAACAAACTATTTGAATTTCTGTTTGCGCTAACAGAGAATATTTTGACATATATCAAAACACCTTTACTTACACATATCTTTTCTTAACATATTTGAAATATCATTTTGTAAATATCAACAATCAACGGCTCACACTCCTTTATTTCTCATATATCTTGTAGATTTATCCCCTCTTCCACCTTTATTTGATTTGATTTTAGTAATTTTGCCACATTATTGACTAATAACATAACACCCTAAATAATTAAAGAGTTGAAAGATATGAAAACTACTACAAGTTCAAAGGGGAACATCGTGGCAATAATAACGATGATGTTCCTGTTTGCAATGATTTCGTTCGTAACAAACCTTGCAGCACCTGTGGGTGTGATCTGGAAGAACACATTTGCCGGAGGCGAAAATGCCAACACCATCGGTATGCTCGGCAACGCCATGAACTTCCTGGCATACCTCTTCATGGGAATTCCATCAGGAAAGATGCTTGCCAAAATCGGCTACAAGAACACAGCCATGACAGGTGTGGCAACAGGTATCGCCGGTCTGGTACTGCAGTTCCTCTCCGGCACATGCTCATCGGCAGAACTCGGATTCTCGATATATCTGCTCGGTGCTTTCGTATGCGGCTTTTCGGTCTGCATGCTCAACACCGTGGTAAACCCGATGATCAATCTGCTCGGCGGCGGCGGCAACAGAGGCAACCAGCTGAACCTCATCGGAGGAACACTGAACTCTCTCTCCGGAACGCTCACGCCGATGCTCGTGGGCAGCTTGATTGGAGAAGTGACAAAGGATACCAAGATTGCCAACGTGAATGTGGTGCTCTTCATCGCAATGGCGGTATTCGCAGCAGCATTCTGCATATTGTATTTTATAAAGATCAACAATCCGGAACACAAACCGGAAGAGAAACTGGCACACTCGCCTTGGGATTTCTCAAACTTCAAGCTTGGAGCGATTGCCATTTTCCTGTATGTCGGACTGGAAGTTGGAATTCCCGGAACCCTGTTCTTCTATATCTCTGACACTACAGCTGCCGGCGGCGGCACCGGACTTGCCAAGGCTACAGCCGTGGCTGGCTTTGTGGCTGCCACATACTGGTTCCTGATGCTCGTAGGAAGATTCTCCGCAGGACTCATAGCCGACAAAGTGTCGAGCAAGGCAATGCTCACCGCAACATCCCTACTGGCAATAGCATTGATGCTCGGAGCGATAATTCTCGGAAAGAGCTGCCATGTGGAGATGCCTGTATTCACCGGCTCAAGCGTGGCAATATACCATCTGCCTGTAGCTGCACTGCTTCTCGTGGCTTGCGGACTGTGCACATCGGTGATGTGGTCGTGCATCTTCAACCTCTCAGTTGAGGGACTTGGAAAATACACCGCCCTCGGTTCCGGAATATTCATGATGATGGTAGTCGGCGGTGGCATAATGCCGCTGATACAGAACTATATCGCTGACCATTATTCATATATGGTGTCATACATCGTGCCGCTGCTCTCTATGGCATACATCTCATTCTATGCAATAAAGGGTTCAAAACGATAATACTGGATGGCGCTTTCTCCGATGCTGGCAGATTGTCTCGACAGCATCGAAGAACACGCCAAACAATAACATAACGAAGGAATAATCATGAAAGAGAATAAATATGTCATCGGACTGGACCTCGGAGGCACCAATGCCGTGTTCGGTCTCGTGGACGAGAACTATGAGATAAAGGCAACAGGATCGCTCCTCACACAGGAGTATACTCTGGCAACGGCTTTCGTAGAGGATGCTGCGGAAGTGATATCCGAACTGTCTTCAGTGGCGGGAGGCATCGAAAACATCAAAGCCATAGGTATCGGAGCTCCTTGCGGCAACTACAATGCGGGAACAATCGAACACGCCGCCAACATCTCATGGGGAAAGGGTGTGGTGCCCATCTGCCAGATGCTGAACAAGAAAACGGGAATCCCTGTGGCAATAACCAACGACGCCAAAGCTGCCGCTCTGGGAGAAATGAGCCATGGAGCAGCCATGGGGATGAAGGATTTCATAGAGATAACTCTCGGTACGGGTGTCGGTTCGGGCATCGTGGCAAACGGCAACCTGATATACGGCAGCGACGGATTCGCCGGAGAACTGGGCCACTCGATAATGTTCTTCGACAATGGCAGGAAATGCGGATGCGGCAGAAGCGGATGCCTCGACATGTATTGCTCGTCGAGGGGAGTGGTGATGACTGCCAAGGAAATGCTTGCCGAAGAGGGAGCGCAGTCAAGCCTTGCCAACATCCCTGCCGACAAGATGACGACACTCGACATTTTCAATGCTGCCGAGGCTGGCGACAAACTGGCACAAATGGTGTTCCGCCGCACAGGAGAGATTCTGGGAAAGGCATGCGCAAACTTCGCCACATTCCTGAGTCCAGAGGCTTTCATCTTCTTCGGCGGTGTGGCAAAAGCCGGCGACTGGCTTCTGAAACCGGCAAAGGAAACATACGACAAATATGTGCTCAGCCTGTATCGCGGCAAGGCGAAATTCCTGACAAGCACCCTGGAAAACGGCACTGCGGCAATACTCGGCACTGCAGCGCTTGCATGGCAAGAGACTGCCAAATAACGGAAATGAAAGGAAGGAAATGACAATGAACAGAGAAGATTTCAGATTTGAGATTTGCGCCAACAGTGTGGAGAGTTGTATCGCCGCACAAGAGGGTGGCGCAGACCGCGTGGAACTGTGTGCCGGAATACCGGAAGGCGGCACCACACCATCCTATGGAGAGATAAAGGTGGCGAGGCGCTTGCTGTCATCCACACGGCTCCATGTCATAATCCGTCCGCGAGGTGGCGACTTCCTGTATTCGCCGCTCGAAATGGAGCGCATGGAGGAAGACATCAGGATGTGTGGCGAACTGGGAGTTGACGGTGTGGTATTCGGATGCCTGACAGAAAACGGTGATGTGGACATAGAGCAGAACCGCCGGCTGATGGAGTGTGCCAAAGGGATGTCGGTGACTTTCCACCGCGCCTTCGACCGCACAGCCGACCCATTCTCCGCCCTTGAAGACATCATATCATTGGGCTGCAACCGCATACTGACCTCCGGACAACAGCCGAAAGCCATTGACGGAACGCCGCTGCTTGCCAAACTGCAGGAGAAAGCTGCCGGACGGATAACGCTGCTTGCCGGAAGCGGCGTCAACGAGGACAACATCCGCGACATATACGACGCCACTGGGATATCCGAATATCATTTCTCTGCAAGGGTCGGCATTAAGAGCAAGATGAAGAATATATGTCAGAACGTATACATGGGAGCAAAAGATGCCGATGAACAGAACATTCTCGTGACCGACAAAGACAGAGTCAGAAATACTATAGACATGTTGACGAAGTAACGAGTTGACAAGTCAACGAAAACAAGCAGACGAGCAGACCTGGATTATAGTCCGACAATTGTCAAGAGCTATTTCCTTGTCTGCTCGTCTGCTTGTCTGCTCGTCTACTTCAGCACCATTATATCGCTCCAGCGCGTCGTAGGACACGGACTCTTATGGTCATGCCGTATAGCATCAGCGAATTTCTTTCCGCCGGGATATTGCTGCGAACTGAGTATCACGGTTTCCGTGCCGCCCACTCTATTGAGATGGTCTACGGCAGAATCCATCCTCGTCATCCTGCCATGCCGGTTGGCATCATAAGAGAACATGTCGGGCTGCACTGCCCCCTGCGGAACGACACCCATCAAGAGCACACCTGCCCGTTTGAACATTATCCCCTCTCTGTAGATGCTTCTCAGACAGTCGGTAGCAGCCATCACGATATCTATAGTGGAGCTGGTCGGCGTAAGAAGTGTCTTGTCTGCCATATTGCCATACTGCATCAGGTCTTCCCTGAAATGGTTAGAGTCGATGAACACTCCCACTACCTGTGCCACAGACTGCTGCTTGCGCAGTTTCTCAGCCGATCTGACGGCAAAATTGGCGATATGAGTGCGTAGCGTATCAAAGTCGCCCACCATCCCGTCGAAGCTTCTGCTCGTGCAGATGCTTTTCTTTCTGGCAGGCAAGTCGTCGGGCACACAGTCTATGCCGTTCAGCTCATTCCACGTACGCTCGATGACGATGTTCTTGAACATCATCCTAACCCACTCCACCTTATGTCCGGCAAAGTCGAGCGCCGTAGATACCCCTATCCTTTCAAGCTTTTCGGCATACCTGCGGCCTATTCCCCACACTTCGCCAACGTCGTAAAGCCCCAGCGCCTTAATGCGTTTCTCATCATTGTCTATCAAGCAGCAGTGGTCATAGCCTGGATATTTCTTGGCGAAATGGGATGCCACCTTGGCAAGAGTCTTGGTGGTGGAGATTCCGATACTTACAGGAATGCCAACCGACCGCCACACCCTGTCGTGCAGGTCACGCCCCCACTGCTGCAGCTGCTCTCCGTCTATCCCCTCAAGAATGGCAAAAGCCTCGTCAATGGAATACCTGAAACACTGCGGAGCCATGTCACGGATGATTGCCATGACACGTCCGGTAAGCTCGCCATACAGTTCATAGTTCGACGAGAACACCTCGATATGTGTATCGGGGAAAAGCTGTTTGAGCTGATAGTATGGCGTACCAGCCTTCACCCCCATGAGCTTTGCCTCCTTGCTTCGCGCCACCACACATCCGTCGTTGTTTGAGAGCACAACGACGGGTTTCCGCTCCAGATCGGGACGGAACACTCGTTCACAACTCACATAGCAGTTGTCACAATCGCAGATGGCGTAATATTTTGTCATTCCTCTATCGTTTCCATTGTTTGATGGTCCACACCACGACTCCCCAGATACGGAAATCGTCAAGGTTGTCGATGCGTATCGGCGAATAGGCGGCATTGGCAGGCCGCAGCTCGATATACCCCTCGGCAAGATGCGTAGTGTCGAGATATTTCATCGTGAACTCCTCGTTGACGTATGCCACTATCACATCCCCGTCGTTCGCCTGCAGCGAACGGTCTATCACGGCAATGTCTCCATCGCAGATGCCGGCTTCCACCATCGAGTCGCCGGATATGCGGGCATAGAATGTTGCCTCGGGATTCTTTATCAAGTCGCGGTTGAAGTCGAGACTGTCGTGCAGATAATCCTCGGCAGGACTCGGAAAACCGGCTTTTATGCCGGGAGCAAGCTGCAACTTCAATCTGCTGTCGAACTCACCTCTCAGAAGTTTTATCTTAGACATATACGTCGCATTGTGTCTTCCAATCCTTATCTCACCCACACGGCATAGTCGTCCTTGCGCGGCTTGGCAGGTGCCGGTTCTGCTGCGGCATATCCGAGCGCCACATGGCCTATGCCTTCATAGTCGCCTTCTATGCCCCACTTGCGGAGCATCTCCTTGCCCTCGTCCATGTCGAACACCTCTTTGGCTCTGTGTATCCAGCAGCTTCCCACACCAAGCGAATGGGCGGCGTTCATGAGGTTGCCCATCACAAGCGAACCGTCATACATATACGTAGGGCGCTGTCTGTCGGCAAGCACTATCAACACCACCGGAGCTCCATAGAATGGGTCTGACGTAGTGCCCATCACCTCGGCGTTGAGTTCA